>JAWVFS010000001.1:0-9371 GCA_033855795.1 Solirubrobacteraceae bacterium
CGTGCCGCTGTCGGAGTAGAAATCGGGTGTCGCCGTGTTGTTGTCGCGCACCTGAACGTTCCACGTAGGCGCCGAGGCGTAGTCGATCGAGTTGTAGGAGAGCCTCAGCATCGAGGGGTCCGGGCACTGGGTCGAGACGCTGGCCGAGGTGCATTGGGTGGGGAACGCGGCTCCGGACCCGCCCGGCCACCTCGCCGTGAGAATGGACATCTCGCCGATGAGGGCGCACTGCGCGAGGTTGAAGTCGGATTCGTCGAGGCGCTCCCGCGCCGACCCCTGGGTCTGGCTGTCGATCACGACGGCGGTGGCCAGCCCCATGCTGACCATCAGCGCCGTCACCATGATGGCGACCACCATGGCCCAGCCCTCCTCCGCGCGAAGCCGGCGCGACAGCCAGTCGGCAAGGCGGGTCACGACACCGTCACCGCCTGCGAGGAGGTCCCGAGCTGCCCGGCGGGGTCCCGGACCTCGAGGGTGATGGTGTGCGTCCCGGTGGACGCCGGTCCCCAGTCGAAGACGACCCCCTCACCCAGCTTGGTCGACCCTTCCTTCCAGGTGTAGGTCAGCTGCTGGCCCTCGGGATCGTCGGACGCGGATCCGTTGAGCACCACATGACCGGCACCGCCCGGGCTCCATTGGAACGACGAGTTGGGTGCCTGGTTCTGGTTGCGCAGGAAGACCCCCGACTCGACGTGCGTCTCCGTTGGCGGCTTGCCCGGGTTCACGTCGATCCAGAGGCTGATCCGCACGGTGTGGATCGCCGCCGGGTCAATGCTGTCGTAGAGGAAGACGGGGCGGTTCTGGCCGAGGAAGCGGTTGTCCACGGAGTCCGCGACCAGGACCGCCTGGCCGGGCCACGAGGGGTCGGGGCAGCTCGCGACGCCCGGCGGCGTCGGGGCCGCAGCGGTCGTCCAGGTCTGCGTCTGCTGCCAGAGCTTGGCCGGGTTGCCGGTGTCGAGGCAGTAGCGCACCCGTTCGACGTTGGTGGGATTCAGCCCGGCGTTGGGGCCGTTGGGGTTCACCGTCTTGAACACGATGTCGTAGGGCGCGGCGGGGTTGAACGTGCCGGTCGCGGGATCGAACGAGCCGGGCTGGTTCTCGTCGGGGCCGGCCAGGTTGCGCAGCTGCCGCGAGAGCACGATGGCCGTCTGCCGCGCCCGCTGCTGGCTGTCCTGCAGGAGCGCGTTGGTGCGCCCCTTGGTCTCCATGACGTTGAAGCTGGTCAGCGCCGCGCCGAGGACGATGATGAACAGCGTCGCGGCGACGAGCAGCTCGGTCAGCGTGAAGCCTGCCTCGTCTGTGCGCAGCCGGCTCACTTCGTCACCGGTCCCAGCAGCGGCGACTCCGCGAGCTGCGTGTCCACCGCCGTGACGTAGTAGGTGTGCGGCACGCCGTCGGGGTGCGTGTCGGTGTAGGTGAGGTCCGCCCCGGTCCCGGTGCGGTCGTAGCGGTTGGCGTAGGTGGAGCCGTCGCGGTAGATGCGGTAGAAGGCGATGCTGTCGCCGGCATCCGGGTCCGCGGGCGACGCCGCGGTCCAGCGGAGGATCGTCGTGCCGTTGCTCGTGCTGGCCAGGAGGTTGGTCGGCACGTAGGGCGGGTTGTCGGTCTGGGTGACGGTTACGTTGTTCCCCAGTGACCCCAGCCGCTGATTGCCCGCGGTGTCGCGGTCCAGGGCGACGGCGTAGTAGTAGAGCGTGGCCTGGTTGGGCGGGCTCTGGTCCTGGCAGCTCGTCTGCTGCGCGAGCGGGCACACGAGCGTGGCCGTGCCGCCTGAGGTGAGGCGCCGATAGACCTGGTACCCGACGATGTCGTGCTCGGGGTTGGCCTGCCAATCGATCTCGACCACCTGGTTGTTGCGGCCCGCGGCGACACCGGTCGGCTTGCGGGCGATCGAGCGGTTGAGCGTCATCGTGACCGTGCGCGCGGCTCCGGTCACGCCGAACTGGTCAAAGGCCCGCGCTCCGATGTTGTAGGTGCCGTCCAGCACCGTTGCCGGATCGAGCGCCGCTGCGGGGTCCGTCGCCGGCCCGATGGGCCAGGTGAAGTTCCACGTGTTCCCGCTGCCGGACGCGTCGCCCTGCGTGTCCCCGTCGCGCGACCACGTCACGCTGGCCGGCGTGATGCTCGTCGTGGCCCGGAAGCCCACAGACGTCTGCGCGTAGCTGGAGTCGATCGTCGTGGCGCCGCCGCTCGTCGTGGTCGGCACGAGGTTGCTGACCGCCGGGCCCGCCGCGCTGCCGGGATTGGCGACGAGCGCCGACTGCTGCACCGTGTGGCCGTTCCACCGCACCTGGATGACCACGCGCTTGTAGTCCTCGGGGTCCGGATCAACCGGCGTCCCCGCGACCGGGGTGAGCGAGTAGGTGCTCGGCGAGCAGAAGGTCCCGCCCGACGTCGAGCCGAGGCCATCACGTGGATCGTCGAGCGAGCAGACGGTCACGGTGATGGCGTAGCTGAACCCGCGGCGGTTGATCGTGTACGAGGGTGAGCCCGCGGCGGACTCGAGGCCCTGGTTGCTCTGGAGGTCGGCCACGACGCCGGTCTGGCTGAGCTCGCGGAACGGAATGTTGTTGACGTCCTCGATCAGCTGGCGGGCCAGGCTCGTGGCCGCTTCGCGCCCCCGTGTCGCCACGGTCTTCGAGTTCGCCGTATCGATCAACGCGAGCGTGCCCAACACGCCGACCACCAGCACCAGCGAGGCCATCATGGTCTCGACGAGGGTGAAGCCGCCTTCGGAGCGAAGTCGCGAGAATGCCCGGCGAGGAGCGCCCATCACTAGGTGCGTCGACACGCCGGGCGTCGAACTTGACCTCGGCCGGGCGATCCCGGCGCTTGGTTGAGTCCGTTCAGGAATGCGACGAGGCGGGCCCGGGAGGCCCGCCTCGTGCATTTCGGATGTCTGGATCAGTCGACTACCAGGTGCCGCCGCTGGGGCAGGCGCCCTTGCCGGCGGTACCGCAGGTGCGCGTCACCGCGCCCGTCGCCGGGTCCTTCGTGATCGTGAACGTGTTCCCCGAGGACGAGGTGGCCACGATGCCGTAGCCCTGGGCGCCGTTCGGGGTGACCGTGACACCGGTCAGGTCGCCCGCGGGCACCTGCTCGTTGGCGATCAGTCCGGCGTTGTCGCAGGACGCGTAGGTCTGCGAGTTGGCGTAACACGACTCGACGTGCGAGACGGTGTTACGCGCGTTGGACTTGGCACCGGCGTCCTGCGCCTTGGACCGCTGGCCGAGGAACGTCGGCAGGGCGATCGCGGCCAGGATGCCGATGATCAGCACGACGACGAGGAGCTCGATCAGGGTGAAACCCTTCTCGCTCTCAGCGCGCTGACGGAGCTTCGACAGAATCTGCAGCATGTGATCCTCCTTGGGATCCGTATGGGCCTGATGCACTTGCGCCAGACCCTCGGTCGTCCATGCCCCAAGAGAATTCGTAAGCCCTGGTGGCAGCCCGGCTTCCTCGTTTCGAGGCCCGTGGCTTTGCGTCGCACCCTCACGAGTGCTTTGCCTTTGACACCTTCGGTTCTGGCCATGGTTTGAATCGTCAGAAGGCGAATCCCGCTTTAGGCTCCGGTGACGGATTCACGCGTCGCCTGGACGGGTATACGGCCCGGTCTACCGCTTGACCAGGATCGCCCGCGTGACCGGCACGCTGGCACCCTGACGATCCCTCACCATCCCTCGCACCAGCAGCGAGATCGTGCGTGCGCGGCCGACGAGGCGGCGGCCGGCGGCATTGAGCCGCACCGACAGACGCGCGTCGCGTCCCACCGTGGCCGATCCGCGCGCGGTGCCGAGCACGACGCGGCCTCGAGCGCGCAGCCCGTACCGGCGAGCGTCGCGCGCGCTCACCTCGATGGTGACCGCGCAGCTCGCAGCCCGGTTGGTGTGGCAGGCGACGGCGAGGCCGCGCTTGCGCACCGTCGCCGCCCGCTGCACGACAAGCCCGACGAGGCCGGCGCGGAAGTGCTGCGGGGTCGCGCCGCCACCGTCGCCGGTGCCGCCGCCGCCCGTTCCGCCGCCGCCGCCGCCGCCGCTCGGCCCGGTACCCGCGCCCGCTCCGACGCCGCCCTGGCCTTCGTTGATCTGGAGGCTGACAACGGCCGTGCTCTGGCCGCCGTCGGCGTCGGTCACGCGCACACCGACGGGGATGGGGCCGGCGTTCGGGTAGGCGTAGCTGATCGTCGGGGAGCTGCCCGACGGAGTCTCATAGCCCCCGTTGCCGTCGAGGTCCCAGTCATAGCGTGCGATCCCGTGTCCCTCGGGGTCGGTGGCGACGGCGGTGAGGGTGACAGACTGCCCGACGACGGCCGGATTCGGGGACGCCGTGAGCGAGCTGATCGCCGGGGGCTGGTTGAGCGACACGAGCGTGTAGGTCGCGACGGCGGTCGCGCCGGCCGTGCCGGTGACCCGGACCTTGACGGTCCGCGTGCCGTTCGAGCCGTAGCTGTGGCTGGCGCTCGGCGTCGTGCCCGTGGACTGCTCGAAGGTGCCGTTGCCGTCCAGATCCCACTCGTACTTGGTGATCGCGCCGCCGGCATTGGGGTCGCTCGCGCCGGTGTCGGTGAAGGTGATCGGCGTGTTGAGCGGCACGGCGTTGGGCAACGACGCGGACAGCGTTCCGGGCACCGGGGCCAACACGAGGCTCACCTTGGCGGTCGTCGCGGCCGTGGACGCGCTGTTGTCGGTCACGCGAAGCCCCACCGTGCGTTCACCCGCCGCGCCGGTGAACGTGTGGTTGACCGACGGCTGAGATGTCGTCTGGTCGTAGACGCCGTCTCCATCGAAGTCCCACTCGTCCTGGGTGACGGTGCCATCGGGGTCGCTCGAGCCGCTTGCGTCCAGGGTCACCGGTTGGCCCACGACCGCGAGGCTCGGGACCGCCAGCGAGGCCACGGGCGGCTGGTTCGTGGCGCCGGCGGACTCCACGGTGACGGTGGCCGGCGCGATCGCCGTGGCCCCGTCGGCGTCCGTGACACGCACGCGTACCGTGTACGTGCCGGGGCCGGGGAACGTCGTGGACGTGGCCGACACCGTCGCGGTGTCGGTCTCGAAGGTGCCATCGCCGTTGAGGTCCCACTCGTACTTGGCGATGCTCCCGCCCGGATCCGGGTCGCTCGCCGTCGCGGTGAGCGTCACCGGACTGCCGTCCTGCACCGGGTTGGGCGAGGCACCGAGCGTGACGGTCGGAGCCTGGGTGACGATCAGGGGGACACTGGTCGGGGCGCTGGTGGCACTCGCGCTGTCGGTGACGACCAGGGTGACCTGGTACGGCCCGTGCGTCGCGTAGGAGTGCGAGACCGTCGGCGTGCTCGTGTTCTGGTGGGGCGAACCGTCACCGAAATCCCACTCGTAGTTCGTGATCGTCTCGCCCGGCTTGGGCTCCACCGACCCGGAGGCATCGAAGGCCACCGCGGCGCCGGGCGGCGCCGGGCTGGGGTTCGCCGTGAAGCTGGCGATGGGATCGGTCGAGCAGACGGCGGGGGCGATGTCGGCGCCCCACGCCTTGATCACGCCGATATCTCCGCCGGACGCGTCGGTGACCTTCAGCCGCCACGTGCCCGCCACCGCATGCCCGTCGAGCTTGCTCAGCGGCTCCTCGGGGCGGTAGCTGCCGGTGAACGGAGCCTGGGCGCCGGCCGACCCGATGCTCTGTGCCGCGCTGTCGCTGAGCACGGTGTTGGTGAAGTTGTCGCCGCCGGCGCCCCTCCGGTTGACGAGGACGACGGTGGTGTTGTCCGGAGCGATCAACTCGATCTTGAGGTCGCCGTCGTAGGTGTGGTCGATCTGCCCCAGGTGCACCGTGATGCCCCTGGCCAGACCCCCGCCGTTCACGGGCAGGTCGGAGGAGATGTTGCCGTTGTCGGGGATCGGCTTGGGGAGGTCGGCGGCGTCGTATGCGGTCGCCGGGCCGCGGATACCGGTCGGGACGGTGAAGGGCACGGCCTGGCTGTAAGAGCCCGCGCCGTGGACCTGGAGCGAGAACGCGAGCTGGGTGCCACACGGCACGCTCGAGTCCACCGTCGCACCAAACGGCGTCGTGTTGGCTCCCTCCTCCCCGAAGTTGAGGTCGGGATATGAGGAGGATCCCTGGGTGACGGTGACGCCGGTTGTCGTGGTCGTGAGCAGTCCACTCGCTCCGGTGAGGGGATCCCCCGAGTTGTTGATCGTCTCGTCGAGGCTGAGCGGGTTGCCCGGCGCGATCAGGCCGCCGCCGGGGCCCGACGCGTCCGTGCGGACGTGGCCCACGGCCGGCGACGCCTCGGCCGCCCCCGGCGCCACCGCGCAGACGGCCAGCACCCCGACCGCGACCGCCGCGTGCGAGAGCAGGCGTGAACGACGGAGCGTGGCGCCGCGGAGAGCCATGGTGGCCGTATCGACGCCGCCCGGCCATGCCCAAGCGACGGGGCCGGCAACCGGCTTTCCGTCCAGGGCGTCAGGCGGCAGGATCGGGGGGTGCGTCCCCGCGCAGCGCCCGTCCCGCGGCCTGGGCGTCGTGCTCGGGGTCGAAACGCCCGGACCCCTCGCACCACGGACACGTGACCGGCTTCTCCTCGCCGCCCAGCGCCGAGATCACCTTCCCCGTGCCGCGGCACGCGGAGCACTCGATCTGGCCGTCTGCAGCTCCGGTCGCGTCGTCGGCGGGCACGAGCGCGCGAGGGTACCGCCTTGCGACCCGATTCCGGAGCCCCACCATCCGAGAACGGCCGTCTGCGATCCTGGGCCCGATGAGCGAGCACGTCCTCGTCGTCGACGACGATCCTCCCGTCCGCCGCATGCTCGAGCGCACGCTGTCGGCGGAGGGGCACGCGGTGACCACGGCGGCCGACGGCGGGGCGGCGCTCGCGGCGGTCGAGCGTGAGGCGCCCGACCTCGTGATCCTCGACGTTGCCATGCCGGGTCTCGACGGCCTGGCCGTGACGCAGCGCCTGCGCGGGAAGGGCGTGACCGCCCCGATCCTGCTGCTGACGGCCCGCGACGCCGTGGCCGACCGCGTCGAGGGTCTGGACGCGGGCGCCGACGACTACCTGACCAAGCCGTTCGCGGTCGAGGAGCTGATCGCGCGAGTGCGCGCGCTCACGCGGCGCGGCGCGTCGGGCAACACCCAACTCGCCGTCGGCGAGCTCGCGCTCGACCTCGAGACCCGCACCGTGAGCCGCGCCGGTCGCGGCATCGACTTGACCGCCCGCGAGGCCGAGCTGCTCGAGCTGCTGATGCGCCACCCCCGGACCGTGGTCACACGCGAGATGGCGCTGGCGCAGGTGTGGGAGGAGCCGGTGAGCGACAACGTCGTCGACCGCTATGTCGGCTACCTGCGCCGCAAGCTGGGCGACCCGCCGCTCATCCACACGGTGCGCGGGGTGGGGTTCACGCTGCGCCGGTGAGACCCGCGACGCTGCGCTTCCGCCTGATCGGCGCCGCGGCCCTGGCCACGCTCGCCGCGGTTGCCCTGCTGGGCATTGCCGTCGAGCTGCTGCTGTCGGGCCAGCTGCACTCATCCCTGGACCGCTCGCTGCGCGAGCGCGCCGGGCAGGTCGCACGGCTGAGCGTGTCGGCACCGGCGCTGCTGACCACGCCGGGCACCCTCGACGCCCCCCTCGGCGGCCGCGAGCTGAGCGTGCAGGTCGTCGACCGGCAGGGGCGGATCGTGGCCCGGTCGTCGTCGCTCGGCGGGCGGGTGCTGCCCGGCGGCACGCTCGAGGGCCGCGCGATCGCGCGCGGCCGGGCCGGTTACATCGACGCCCACCTGGGCAGCGAGCCGATTCGCATGTACGCGGCGCCGATCGCCGACGCGGGAGGGCCGGCCGCAGGCGGCGCCGTCCTGGTCGCCTCGAGCACGGCGGAGATCGACGACACGCTCCACCGCCTGCGCTCGCTGATCGCGCTCAGCGCGGGCGGCGCGGCCCTGCTGGGCGCGCTGGCGGCAGCCCTGTTGACGAGCCGCGGACTGCGGCCGCTGCAGCGGCTCTCGGCGGCTGCGCGCGGCATCGAGGCGACCGGCGACGCCGGACGTCGCCTGCCCGACTCCGACACCGACGACGAGGTCGGCGAGCTGGCCCGCACGCTCAACCGCATGCTGGCCGCGCTCGAGCGCGCGCGCGAAACCGAGCGGCGCTTCCTCGCCGACGCCTCGCACGAGCTCCGAACACCGCTCACGGCGCTGCGCGGGAACGCCGCCTACATCGCCCGTCACGGCGCCGACCGCGAGGCGATGGCCGACCTGGAAGCCGACGCAGCCCGGCTCGGTCGCCTGTTGGACGACCTGCTCGCGCTGGAGCGCGCGTCCGGCGGCGAGGCGCCCCACGACGTCGTCGAACTCGAGCAGGTCGTCGACGAGGCTGCGCGACGCGCGGCCGAGGTGGACGTGGTCGCGCGCGAGCCCGTCGCGGTGTCGGGCGAGCGGGACGCGATCGAGCGCGCACTCGAGAACCTGCTCGAGAACGCGCGCGTGCACGGCCCCGAGGGCGGGCGCGTCACGGTCGAGCTGCACGCGAGCGGGGGGCGCGCGCGGCTGTCGGTCGCCGACGAGGGGCCCGGCATCCCGCCGGCCGAGGCCGAACTGGCCGTGCGGCGCTTCTGGCGCGGGCCCGGGACGGGTGGGCGCCCGGGCTCCGGGCTGGGCCTGGCGATCGTCGCGGCGATCGCCGAACGCCATGGCGGCCGGCTGGAGATCGAGGGGGCGCGCTTCACCCTCGATCTGCCCGCTCTCAAGCGGTTCTCAGAGAGCGGGGCTACCGTGCCGTGACATGAACCTCCTTCGCCGCCTCCCCACCTCTCGTCTCATCGCCCTCCTGGCCGCCTCCGCCCTGATCATCGGCGGAGGCACCGCCGTCGCCGTGGCCGTCACCTCCAGCGCGCCCAAGCCCCCGGCCAAGCCGCTCCCGCAGGCCATCCACGACGCACTCGGAGCGCCCGCCGTCAAGGGCGTCACGGCCACCATCTCCTTCACGAACAAGCTGATCGACGACTCGAGCATCCAGGGCGGCAACGCGCTGCTCAAGGGCGCCACCGGTCGTCTGTGGGCAACGAAGAACCAGCTGCGCCTCGAGCTGCAGTCCGGCAGCGGCGGCGGCGACTCACAGCTCGTGGTCAACGATCGCAGCTGGTGGGCCTACGACGCATCGTCGAACACGGTCTACCGCGGCTCGCTGCCCGCCCACAAGGCTGACAAGGCCCGCAAGGCCGGCCGCGCCAAGGCCGACCACGGCGTTCCCAGCGTGGCCGACATCACGAAGAAGCTCAACGAGGCCGCCAAGAACGCCGTCCTCTCGGGCGCGATCCCGGGCACGGTGGGCGGCCAGTCCGCCTACACGCTGCGCGTCGGCCCCAAGCACGACGGCGGCCTGACGGCGAAGTCGCTGGCCGGCACGT
>JAWVFS010000002.1:0-13165 GCA_033855795.1 Solirubrobacteraceae bacterium
CGTCCTGATCCTCACGCCGGAGCTGTTGGCCGGCGCGTCGGACGAGTTCGCGACCGTGGACACCTCGGCCGACGACCCGGCGCAGCTCTACTACTCGTCGGGCACCACCGGGCTGGCCAAGGGCATCCTGCACGCCCACCGTTACGTGCTGGCGCACGAGGAGTTCGTCTACTGCCACGACGTCCGCGACGCCGAGCTGTTCCACGGCATGGGCGAGTGGGCCTGGGCGGCGGGCATCGCCCCGCTGCTGGGGCCTTGGCGGCTCGGCGCCACGCAGTTCGTGTTCCAGCGCCAGGGCGGCTTCGACCCCGAGCAGCAGCTTCGTGCGCTGTCCAAGCACGGCGTCACGAACGTGTTCACCACGCCCACCGCGATGCGGGCCATGATGGCCATCGAGGACGCCGGTGAGCGCTTCCCCCAGCGGTTCCGCATCGTCTGCTCGGCGGGCGAGCCGCTCAACCCCGAGGCGATTCGCTGGTTCCGCGAGCAGTACGGCCTCACGGTGCTCGACTACTACGGGCTGACCGAGTCCTATCCCCTGTGCGCGAACTTCCCGTTCATGGACGTGCGCGAGGGGTCGATGGGCAAGCCGATGCCCGGCTGGGACGTGCAGATGCTCGACGAGGACGAGCGTCCGGTGGCCCAGGGGGAGCGCGGGGAGATCTGCCTGCGCGCGCGGTCCAACCCGCACTATCCGCTCGGCTACTGGAACAACCCGGAGGCGAGCGAGGAGACGTTCGGCGGGGAGTGGTTCCACACCAAGGACGCGGCGCGGCAGGACGAGGACGGATACGTCTGGTACGAGGGTCGCGCCGACGACGTCATCATCTCGGCCGGCTACCGGATCGGCCCGTTCGAGGTCGAGTCAGCGTGCATCGAGCACGACGCGGTGCGCGAGGCCGCCGCCGTCGCCTCGCCGGACGAGCAGAAGGGCATGGTCGTCAAGGCGTTCATCGTGCTGGCCGCCGGCCACGAGCCCTCCGACGCGCTCGCCGACGACATCAAGGGCTTCGTCCGGGGGCATTTGTCCGCGTACGCCTACCCGCGCAAGGTGGAGTTCGTCGACGACCTGCCCAAGACGCTCACCGGGAAGATCCGCCGGATCGAGTTGCGCCAGCAGGAGCTCGACGCCGACTAACCGCCGGAGTGGCGGATCCGGCCGCTGCGCACGGCCTCGAACGCGTTGCCGGGGACGCGCTTGAGCTGGTTGAGGTCCTCGTCGTTCCAACGCCGGTCGGAGCCGCCGGTGATGAACCAATCCGAGCCGTTGTCCGCGACGAACATCCCGTAGCGCTTGAGCGCCGTGAGGACCACGCGCGCCTGCCCGTGGAAGCGGCCGATCGGGTAGGACGCCTTCAGCCGCAGCCGCAGGCCCATCGGCGGCAGGTTGCGGTCGGTGGAGTCCGAGGCGAAGTGGGTCGCCGGGTGGATGTAGCCCCGCTGGGACTCCGACACCGTGAAGCGCAGCGCGTGGCGGATCGCGCCCGCGCGCACCTCGTCGTAGCGCGCCAGGCCGGCGATGATCGAGAGCCCGGCGGCGTCGGCCGACGTGTACCCCTCGTGGCGCAGGCGGTTGGAGCGCAGGTCGAACACGGCGCCGGAGCCCGCCGCCCAGCCGCCGCCGGAGCGGCGCGCGTTGTAGAGCTCGAACAGCTTGCACGTGCCGCGCTGGGCGATCAGGACGTGGCGGTCCGAGCCCTCCTCGACCCGCGCGCCGGCGGGAATCGGGTAGGGCCCGCGATCGGACTCGCTGCCGTAGTCGGTGAAGCGGATCGGCACCCGCGGCTGGCTTCGCGGGACCACGCCGTAGGGGATGCCGTAGTGGCCGCCGCCGCCGAAGTCGGCGTGCAGGAAGTGGTTGCCGTGCGCGTCGATGGAGCGGATGTACGCGTTCGAGCGTGCGTCGACCGGGTCGCGCGAAACGTCACGGTTCCAGGCGTTGTTCGCCGGGAACACCGCGCACCCGCCGATCACCGGGCCGCGCGGGCCTGCGGCGGGCGCTCCGGCCGCAACGGTCAGCGCCGCCAGCGCGCCGGCCGCGACGAAGATGGCTGCGGCGCGCCGGGGCATCACGTACTCATCGGTACCCGCGCGCGGATGGCTTAGCGGTTGCGCCGCATGGCCGATTCGACGACCGCGTCGCCGAGCGGCTCGTCGAGGTCGATCGCGACGCTGTTCATGACGCCGGCGAGCATGCGGTAGTAGCCGACCGCCAGGATCAGCTCCAGGATCTCGCGGTCGGAGAGTCGCTCCCGGGCGCTGGAGAACGTGGCCTCCCCGATGGCGTCGTTGCGCAGCAGCTCCTCAGCGCAGCGCAGGACGAGGCGGTCGTCTGCGTCGAAGACGTCGGCCTCCAGGTCACCCTTCTTGACCGCCGCGATCTGCTCGTCACCCGCGCCCACACCGCGGGCGATCGACTCGTGCTGGATCCACTCGTACTCGGCGCCGGTGACGGCGGCGGTGCGCAGGATCGCGAGCTCGCGCCGACGAGGGTCGAGCTCGCCCTGGCCGAGGATCGCGCCGCCGAGACGCAGGAGCGGGCGGACGGCGGTGTCGGCGTGGGCGACGGTTCGGAAGATGTTCAGCGGCGGAAGATTCTCGAGGACCTCGCGGATCTCCGGCGACGCGGACGCGGGATCGACGTAGGGCAGGCGGGCCATGCCGGGACCCTACTAGCCGACCCCGGCCGCGGCGCGCTTCGCCTGGGTCCGCATCTCGGACAGCACGCGCTCCAGCCGGGGCTCGGTTTCGGTGTCCACGTGCGTCATCGCCGCGGCGACGATCGGATGCACCCCGGCGATCTGCCGGTGCATCTCGTGGGCGACGGCGCGGTAGGTGGGGTGGCCCTCGCGCCCGGAGCGCAGCTCGATCAGCTGCATCGCCTCGCGGGCGTTGAGGTCGAGCACGTAGCGGATGCGGTAGCCGAGGCACAGCGCGTACGGCGCGGCGCCGGGCAGGCCGGCATCGACCAGCCGCTCGTACTCGGCCCGCGAGCGCTCCAGTGCGCCGCGGTACGCGTCGCCCTGGCCGGCCTCGTCCACCTCTCCGGGCACACCGGCTCCGAGGTCGGGCGTGAGCGCCTGCCACTGGCAGGTGAGCATGCGGTGACGCTGGAGGTCGCGGAAGGCGCCGTAGTCGGACACGATCTCGAAGCGGTAGCGCAGCGTCTCCAGGCCCCGGCCCGGTCGGTAGCGCCGGTTGCTCCGGTCGCCCACCAGGTCCTCCCACAGCTGCTCGAGCTGGGCGCCCGACAGGCGTGCGACGGTCGCTCGGGTCTCCTCCTCCGACACGCCGGCCGCCTCGAACAGCAGCGCGGCCAGCATGTCCTCCTGCGTCCCGTCGACATGGAGCAGGCGGACCGAGGGGCCGTGCGCGGCCTCGGCCGTGCCCTCGCGGTCCAGCCCCAGGTGCGCGACCCAGCGACGGGTCGAGGCCTCGCGGTCACGCAGGTATCCGACCCACTCGCCGCCGCGGTCCGGGCGCTCGACGCGCGCAACGAAACTCGGCATCACCGCCTGCACCTCGCGCAGGATCATGCCCCCGTACGCGCGCGCCTCCGGAAGGGGGTGGGCGAGCAGGTGGAGGATCAACTGCTCGTAGGCCTGGCCGGTGGCGAAGATCCCCATGTGGGACAGCGACGCGGCGGGCAGGAGCCCGCGCAGGAGATCGAGGGCCTTGGCGCGGATCGCGCGTCTGTGCGCAGCCTCGGGCTCGTCGGCGCCGCGCGGGAATCTCCCCTCGGCCCAGGCGGCGACGGCGGGCAGCGCGCCGGCGTAGGTATCGAACAGTGCGTCCATGGCGGCGGTGTACGCGGGGCCGAGCTCCTCGTCGCGGTAGTAGCGGTAGCCGCCGGGCGGGTCGGGCATGGGGCCGTCGTAGGCGATGTAGCGGGTCGACTGCTCGAGGTACGCGGCCAGCCGCGGGCGCTGCAGCACCTTCGTCAGGACGTTGGACACCCACTCGCAGGCGATGTGCGCCCCTCCGAGCTGCGCCACCGAGTCGTCGCCGTAGCCGAGGAAGATGCGCTCGTAGAGCTGCGCGGCGCGCGCGCCCTCGGCGCCCTCGTACTCGGCCCACGCGCCTGTGCCCTGGGGCAGGTCGCCGGCGAACTCGTCGAGGAACAGGCGACGCAGCGTCCCCGGGTAGCGCGAGTAGCGCGCGAACAGGGCGCCCTTGACCGTCTCCGGCAGGTTGACGAGCGCGAACACCGGCCGATCGAGGTTCGTGACGTGCGGGCGCAGGCGATCGCGCTCGGCGTCGGTGAGGGTCTCGACGGGGTACTTCATCGGGCGGGCGACTTTATCGCCCGCGGCGGCGAGCCTTCGTCAGGCGGCGAAGCGGCGGCCGCGGCCGGACGGCGCGAGGAACAACCGCATCATCGGCCGCGAGAGCATCGCGCTGGCGACCGCGCGCTCGTCGACGACGTAGGAGCTGCGCTTGATCCGGGCGCGGACGCGGTCGAGGTTCTGACGAGGTTCGGGCATTGTGCTCTCGTTTTCGGCGTTCTGAGTCATTTCCTTCCCTTTTTGAGAAGGCTCTCAACGCTTTCGGACGTACGTTTGATCTCTGGAGGCCCGCGCTCACGTGCGCCGACCGGGCCGGCTTGGCCTCCGGCCCGGTCGGGAAACGGGGTGCCGCGGCGGTTATGCGCCGCTGGGACGGGCGTGATCGCCCGTGCCGAGGTGCAGCCCCACCCAGTCCAGCAGGCGGGGGATCATCAGCAGCCCGGCCACGCCGACGACCGCATAGATCACGTCGACGACGGTCCCGTTGCTGAAGACCTCGGTGACGACATTGGTTCCGAAGAAGCCGACCATGCCCCAATTCAGAGCGCCGATGACGACGAGGAACAGGAACAGCGGCTCGAACCGCTTGAGGTAGTCCATCAAAGCCCTCCTTGGACTTGTAATAAACGTCACAAGTACACGCAGAGGCGTCGAGGGTTACGGCGTTTGCAGGAAGTTCTCGGTCGTCAGTCGTCAGTCGTCAGTTCTCGGGCGAGTACCCTCGGGATATGCGCGTGATGTACGTCAAGCCGCGGTGTCCCTACTGCCAGGAGGCCCGTGACTCGTTGGCTGCGGACGGGATCGAGTGGGAGGAGCGGGACGCGACGACCCGCGAGGATTGGCGCGCTGAGCTCATGGACTATTCGAAGGGCACCGGCAGGGTCCCGACGATCGTCAACTCCGGTCAGGTCGAGACCGTCGGCTGGAAGGGCCGCGGCTGACGAGTCCACTGACCCGGCCGGTCGGCCGCTCTGACGACTGACGACTGACGACTGACGACTCGACCTGCGCTAGAGCAGGCCGAGCGCCCGCCCCGCATCCTCAGCGAGGCTGAAGAGCGGGCTCGGGATGATCCCGAAGAACAGGCTGGCGGCGCCGAACACGACGGCGACGGCCGTGGCCGGGACATCGCGCCGGGCGTCGGCCTCGGGCGAGCCGCCGGCCATCGCGGGCCGCGCGTCCGGCGGCTGGGCCTGCGCGCTCCTCGAGGGCATCCACATGGCGGCGAGCACCCGCAGGTAGTAGCCGAGGGAGATCATCGAGCCGATCACGATCAGGACGCCGAGCCAGGTGTAGCCGCCGTCCACGGTGGCGTCGATCAGATAGAACTTGCCCACGAATCCGGCGGTGGCGGGTATCCCGGCCAGCGAGAGCATCGCGATCGTCATGGGCCACGCCAGCCAGGGGCGGCTCGCGCCGATGCCCGACAGCGCCGCCATGTCGTCGCCGAGACCGGTCTCGCGCTCGCGCGCCACGACGACCGCGAAGGCCGCCACGTTCATGAACGTGTAGACGGCGAGGTAGTAGACCGTCGCCTGCACGCCGAGCGTGGTGGCAACGACCACGCCCGCGAGCATGTAGCCCGCCTGGCCCACGCCGGACCACGCGAGCATCCGCTTGAGCGAGGACTGCCCGAGGGCGCCGACGTTGCCCACGATGATCGTGATCGCGGAGATCGCGGCCAGCAGCGGCGCCCAGTCCAGCGAGGCGTCGATCAGCGCGATGTCGAACAGGCGCAGGAAGATCCCGAACGCGGCCGCCTTGGTGGCCACCGCCATGAACGCCGTGATCGGAGTGGGCGCGCCCTCGTAGACGTCCGGTGTCCACTGGTGGAAGGGCGCGGCGGACGCCTTGAAGGCGAGGCCGGCTGCGACCAGCGCGACGCCGGTCAGCAGCAGCGGGTCCGACACGACGCTTCCGTTGAGCGCCGCGGCGATGCCGCCGAAGTCCGTCGAACCGGTGGCCCCGTAGATGAGTGCGAGGCCGTACAGGAGGGTCGCCGACCCGACCGAGCCGATGACGAGGTACTTCAGGCCCGACTCCAGTGAGCCCTCGCGCCTCAGCTCGCTTGCGCACAGCACGTAGAGCGAGATCGACAGCAGCTCGAGCCCCAGGAACAGCGCCACCAGGTTCTGCGCCTCGACGAGCGCGAGCATCCCGGCGACCGCGGTCAGCAGCAGCGCGTGGTACTCGCCGTGCCCGGCCTGTTCGGGCGCGGCGGCGCCGAGGGACAGCACGACGGCGGCCAGGGCGGCGGCCAGGAAGATGAGGCCGAGGGCGAGCGCGAGGTCGTCGACCCGCAGCGCTCCGGAGATGATCGACGTCCGGTCGTGCCATTGCCAGATCGTCATGCCCAGCGTGGTGCCGAGCGCGACTATCGTGAGCGCGGGGACGCCTCGCTCGCGCACGCCGCGCCCGGGCAGTAGACCGACGATGAGCACGACGAGCGCGCCGCCGAGCAGCGCGGTGAGCGGCGACAGAGCGGCCCAGTCGATGTGCGGCCCCTTGGCGGTGAGCGGAACGATCATGGCGCCGGAGCCTGTTCCTGGGGCGGCAGCGTCCCCTGCGGGGCGTTCTGCTGCGTCGGGGGTCCGACGAGCCCGGGCCGCTCGGGCGGGTGCGCGACCGCCTGGGCCGTCTTGACGCTGGACTTGGCCGCGGCCTCCGAGCGCCCCAGCGGCAACTGCGGGTAGACGGCGAGCGCGAGGATCACCAGCACGAGCGGGACCAGCACGACGGCGTCGCGCACCGATATGTCGAACGACTCGACCTTCGGGCCGGCGCGGTTGTGCATCGTGCGGATGAAGGCCCGCAGCATGTACACGCTGGCCAGCACCACGCCGGCGAAGGCGATGGCCGCGATCGCGAGCTTCGAGTTGAAGACGCCGAGCAGGATGTAGAACTCGCCGACGAAGTTGGCCGAGCCCGGCATCGCCAGCGTCGCCAGCGCCACGATCAGGAACAGAGCCGCGAGCACGGGAGCGCGAAAGGCGATGCCGCCCATGTCGCGGATGTCCTCCGAGCCGCCGGCGCGGCGCGCGAGCAGCGCGATGATCAAGAACAGCGCCGCTGTCACCAGCCCGTGGTTGACCATCTGCAGCAGCGAGCCCTGGGCCCCCTGTGGGTTCAGGGCGAAGATCCCCAGCGTGATGAACCCGAGCTGGGCGACCGACGAGTAGCCGACCACGAGCCGCGCGTCGGTCACGGTGAAGGCCATGATCGAGCCGTAGAGGATCGACGCGAGCGCGATCAGCAGCAGGAGCGTCTGGAAGTGCACCGCGGCGTCGGGGTAGAGGGGCAGCACAATCCGCAGGAAGCCGTAGGCGGCGACCTTGGAGAGCACGGCCGAGAACACGGCCAGCACGGGCAGCGGCATGGCGCGGTAGCCGTCGGGCATCCAGCCGTGCAGCGGGAAGGCGGGCATCTTGACCAGGAAGGCGGCGGCGAAGAGCAGGAAGATCCATTCCTGCGAGCCCTTGCTCAGCGGCAGCTTCTGGAGCTCGGAGAGCACGAACGTGATGTGGTCCTGGCCACCGGCCAGCACCCCGGTGGCGACCGCACCGGCCAGCATGAGCAGCGAGCCCACGAGTGTGTAGATGACGAGCTTCATCGTCGCCCGGACCCGGTCGGGGCCGCCGCCCCACGCCCCGATCAGGAAGTAGAACGGGATCAGCATGAGGTCGAAGAAGACGACGAACAGCGCGAGGTCCTGGGCGCAGAAGGCGCCCAGCACCGCGGACTCGGCCAGCGCGAACTGGAAGTAGAAGAGGCGCGGCCGGTCCCACTCGCGCAGGTTGGCTGCGCCGATCCCCGCCGCGAACAGGAGCGCGGCCAGCGCGACGAGGAAGAGGTTGAGGCCGTCCAGCCCGAGCTTGTAGTGGATGCCCAGCGCGGAGATCCACGTCTCGTCGGTCAGGAACTGGAGGCCTGTGGCGTGCGGATCGAAGGCGAACAGGTAGTAGACGGCGAGCCCGAGCGTGATCAGCGAGCCGCCGAGCACGATCCGCGGCGTCAGGCGCGGGGTCGCCACAGCGCCGACGAGGGCGAAGGCGAGCGGCCACCAGATCAGGATCGAGAGGGTCATCGGTGGGTCACTACTACGAGCTCGCGATCAGGAAGTAGAGGGAGACGCCGGCCACGCTGACGAGCAGCAGCGCGGCGTAGTAGCGCAGGTAACCGTTCTGCAGGCCGCGCACGGTGGCCGAGCCCGCGCGCACCACGCTGGTCGTGCCCCCGACGAGGAGCCCGTCCACGACCAGGCGCTCGAACGTCTGCTGCGCGAAGCGCCCGGCGGCGGCCATCGGCCGGACGATCGCCGCGTCATAGGCCTCGTCGAACCAGTACTTGTGCACGAACAGGTTGTAGGCGGGCGCCAGGCGCTGGCGGATGCGCTCCGAGGTCCCCGGCCGCTGTATCCAGACGCGGTACGCGATCGCGACGCCGAGCAGACCGAGCACGGCGGAGAGGACGAGCCCGAAGTTCTCCAGGCCGTTCGGCGGCACCTCGTTGAAGTACTTGGAGCTCTCGAAGCTCGGCTCCAGGAACTTCCGCACGAGGTCGTCCACGTGTGGAATCCAGATCAGGCCGTCGACGACGCAGCCCACGGCAAGCGAGTACATCGCCACCTTCATCGGGCGCTCGCGCTCGGCGATGTGGTGCTCGGGCCCGGGGAAGCCGACGTCGGTGTCCTCCTTCTCGCCGGTGCCCGGGTTGAAGGGCTCTTCCGCATGGGCGAGGTGGCCCGCCTCGAGCTCCCTGGCCTCCTTGCACGGCTCGCCGAAGAACGCGCGGAAGATCATCCGGAAGGTGTAGATCGCGGTCAGCAGCGCCGCGATGTAGCCGACGACGTACAGCACCCAGTGGAAGCCGCCGCGGTCGGCCACGAACAGCAGGATCTCGTCCTTGGAGAAGTAGCCGGAGAACGGCGGCACGGCGGACAGCGCCAGCCCGCCGAGCACGAAGCAGGCGAACGTGAACGGCAGGGCTCTTCGGAACCCCGACATGCGATTCAGCGATTGCTCGCCGGCCATCGCGCTGATGATCGAGCCCGCCGCCATGAACAGCAGGGCCTTGAAGAACGCGTGCGTGAACAGGTGGAACATGCCGGCCGCGTAGGCACCCGAGCAGACGCCCATGATCATGTAGCCGATCTGGGACATGGTCGAGTAGGCGATGACGCGTTTGATGTCGGTCATCGTCAGCGCGATCGTGGCCGCCACGATCACGGTGAGGCAGCCGAGGATCGCGCCGACGTCGGCGGCCGCCGGCGCCTGCTCGAACAGCGGCCACATGCGCGCGATCAGGTAAACGCCGGCGGTGACCATGGTGGCCGCGTGGATCAGCGCCGAGACCGGCGTTGGGCCCTCCATGGCGTCGGGCAGCCAGGTATGCAGCGGGATCTGTGCGGACTTCGCGAACGCGCCGACGAGCAGCAGGATGCAGCCGGCCACGAGGTCGCCGTCGTCGGTCGAGAAGACGTCGGGGACCTTGTCAAACGTCTTGAGGAAGTCCAGCGTGCCCGTGTGCTTGAAGATGAAGTAGGTGCCGAGCACGAGCCCGACGTCGCCGATCACGTTGATGACGAATGCCTTGATCCCGGCCTCGGTGGCGGTGCCGCGGCGGTACCAGAACGAGATCAGGAGATACGACGCCGCGCCCACGCCGGCCCACCCGACGATCAGGATCGCGAAGTTCCCGGCCTCGACGAGCAGGAGCATCGAGAAGACGAAGTAGTTGAGATAGGCGAAGAAGCGCGCGTAGCCGCGGTCCGAGCCCAGGTAGCTGATCGAGTAGAGGTGGATCAGCCCCGAGACCCCAGTGACGATGAGCATCATCCAGATCGCCAGCGGGTCGATCAGGATCGTGAGCTTGATGTCGACGCCGACGCTGTTGGCGTAGTTGAACGCGGTCGACGTGACCTGGCGCTCGGCCGGGACGCGGCCCTGGATCGAGAGCAGGGCGCCGAGCGCCGCGGCGAAGGCCAGCCAGATCGCGCTCGTCCCGATGTACCCGGCGGTGCGCCCGGGCAGCCTCCGCCAGAGCAGCGAGATGACGATCAGCCCGAGCCCGATCGTCACCTCACAGGCCGCCACCACCATCACGATCAGCGCGAAAACCTGCCCGTCGGCGTTTCCGTGCATGCGCGAGAAGGCGACCAGCGCGAGGTTTCCCGCGTTGAGCATCAGCTCGAGGCACAGCAGGATCACGAGCGGGTTGCGCCGGACGAGCACGCCGGCCGCGCCGGCCGCGAAGATCAGCGCCGAGACCGCGAGGTACCAGCCGACGTTCACCGGCGGACCACCTACCAGCCTCCGGTCGGGGTCGGCTCCTTGGGCTTCTCGCGCTCCCCCGGCGACGGGCTGAGCGACACGCTGCCGGCACCCTCGGCCATCGAGCCGGTGCCGGCGGGCAGCACGCTGGGAATCTGGCGCTGCACGGCATCGGCCTCCTCGTCGGCCTCCAGGCCGCGCCGTCGCCGCGCGAGGATGACCGCACCCACGGCCGCCACGAGCAGCAGGATCGACGCCAACTCGAACGCGAACAGGAACTTGGTCAGCAGCAGCTGGCCGATCTGCTGCGGCGTCCCGAAGTCCGCCGGGATCGCCGCGCCGCGCGAGTCGATGGCCTTCAGGCCCGAGCCGAGCATCGCGATGCACAGCTCCACGAACAGCGCGCCGGCGGCCAGCATCGCGGCGCCCTTGAGCCCGGTGCCGGGCACGCCCAGCGGCTCGTCCTGGCCGCCGATGTAGGCCACCACGAAGACGTAGAGCACCATCACGGCGCCGGCGTACACGATCACCTGGGCCGCGGCCACGAACTGCGCCTGCAGCAGCAGGAACAGGGCCGCCAGCGAGAGCAGGTGGAAGACCAGGGCGAGCACCGTGTAGAAGGGGTTGCGCAGCGCCACCACGCCGATCGCGCCCGCGATGGCCCCGAGACCGGCGATGAAGAAGAAGACCTCAGACACCGGCTATTCGTCCTCCGTCCGCAGCGGGGTGCGCTCGAGCGACTCGGCCAGCAGCATCTCCTTGGTGAAGATCAGGTCGCCGCGGTTGTAGTCCGAGAGCTCGTAGTCGTGGCCCATCGTGATCGCATCGAACGGGCAGGCGACCTCGCAGTAGCCGCAGAAGATGCAGCGGCTCATGTTGATCTCGTAGACGGCCGCGTAGCGCTCGCCGGCCGAGATGCGGTTCTCGGGCGTGTTCTCCGCCGCCACCACTCGGATGCAGTCGGCGGGGCAGGCGGCGGCGCACAGCGAGCAGCCCACGCACTTCTCGAGGCCGGTGTCCTCGAAGCGGTGGAGCTTGTGGCGGCCGCGGAAGCGCGGGTACACCGGCACCTTCTCCTCCGGGTACTGGACGGTCACCGGGCCCTCGACGATGCGCATGAACGTCGTCTTGAGCCCGCGCAGCGTCTCGCCGAACGCCCGATACGCGCCACCGGCACCCCCGGGCTCGGGCCCGCGTTGGACCTCCACAACGTCATCGCCGGGACTCCAGGTCATGGGACCTCCAAGTCGAACATCAGTGAGTGGCCACCACGAGAATTGCCGTGACGAGGGCGTTGACCGTTGCCACGGGCAGCAGGATCTTCCATCCGAAGCTCATCAGCTGGTCGTAGCGCAGGCGGGGGATCGTGGCCCTGATCCAGATGAACAGGACCACGAACAGGAACGTCTTGAACAGGACCACGAAGGGGTCGATCCAGCCCGGCGGGTCGATCCCGAAGGGCAGCAGCCAGCCGCCGAGGAACATCGTGGCCGCGATGCCCGAGACCACGAGCACGCTGAGGTACTCGGCGAAGTAGTAGGAGGCGAAGCGCCCTCCGCCGTACTCGGTGTTGTAGCCGCCGACGAGCTCGGCGTCGGCCTCGCTCAGGTCGAAGGGCGTCCGGTTGGTCTCGGCGAACCCGGCCACCATGAACACGAGGAAGCCGACGATCTGGGGCACGATGTACCACATGCCCGCCTGCGCTTCGACGATGCCGGTGAGCGAGAGCGTGCCCGCGGTGAACACCACGCCGACGAGCGACAGGCCGAGCGACACCTCGTAGGACACGAGCTGCGCCGCCGAGCGCATCGCGCCGAGGAACGAGTACTTCGAGCCCGACGCCCAGCCCCCCAGCATCAGTCCGTAGAAGGCGATCGCCCCGAACGCGAACACGTAGAGCGGGCCGATGCTCACATCGATCCCGTAGAGCCCGACCGGGGTGCCGAAGATGTCCTGGACGTTTCCGAACGGGATGATCGCGAACGTCGCGACGGCGGACATGATCGAGATCATCGGCGCGACCGCGAACAGGAGCCCGGCGGAGGTGCGCGGGCGGAACTGCTCTTTCCCCAGCAGCTTGCCGATGTCGGCGACCGGTTGCATGAGCCCGTAGGGACCGACGCGGTTCGGGCCGTAGCGCGCCTGGAAGCGGCCGATCAGCTTGCGCTCGAGGATCAGGATCACCGGAACGATGCTGAGGCCGATCACAAAGATGAGGATCCCCTTGATCACCTGGATCCACCAGGGCTCGAAGTAGCCCACCGTGGCGAAAATCGACGTCATCGGCGGTGAACCTCCACCAGCCGGGGCTCGCCGTTGGTGAGCGCGTTGGCCGGGTCGGCCACCGTGCCGACCTCGAGCAGCGCGGTGCCGACGGGCACGGCCGCGTGCACGAACGCCACGCCGCGCACCCGCACCCCCTCGTGGACGACCTCGACCGGCTCGCCGTCGCCGACGCCGAGGCGCTGGGCGTCCTCGGGTGAGAGCTGGACGCGCTGCTCGGGGGCGAGGAACTTCAGCGCGGGCGATGCCTCGACCTCCCGGGACGCCCAGATCGAGCGGAAGGTGCCGAGGCGCAGCGCCCCGTTCGGGGACGGCGCGGAGGGCGGG
>JAWVFS010000003.1:0-4898 GCA_033855795.1 Solirubrobacteraceae bacterium
CGGGGATCCAGCGGCTGGAAGAGCTTGTCGGCCGCGGTTACGACCGCGATGCCGCTGACCTTGAACGACTGGGGCGGAGCGTGCGCGCGGACCACGAGGCTGACCCGGTCGCCGATCCGTGCCTGCAGGGTCGAGGCGAGCTGCTGATCGAGGACGACCTGCCCGGGCAGCAGCGAACCCTGGAGGAACCGGAACGTGTGGAAGCCGCTGGCGTAGTCGGGCGGTACGGCCAGGACGGAGCCGGCCCCGGCGCTGGTGGTGCCGCCCGGACCGCTGTGGGTGGCCCCGACCAGGGGGGCGGTCGCTGCCGGCGCGGATTGCCGGACCCCGCGCTGCGCGGCCACGTCGCCCGCCACGCGCTGGGCCTGCTGGTAGGAGCCCACCGGCCCCTGCCAGTGCAGGGGCACGCTGCGCACGGCGCTCGAGGTCATGGTGCGCAGCGACCCGCCCACGAACAGCAGCATCGCGCCGAGGAGCGCGACCGCCAGCGACAGGACCAGCACACGCACGAGCGTGCGGCCCGGAGCCGCCCGCATCCCGGCGAACGCCAGCGCGGCCGCGGCCCTCATCGTTGGGCCTCCTCGGTGGTCACGCGGCCCTCGGCCAGGCAGACGACGCGCTGGGCTCGGGCGGCGACGTCGACGTCGTGGGTGGCGATGGCCAGGGCGAAGCCGAGCTCGTCCCACAGGGCGTCGATCATGTCCAGCACGCGCGTGCCGGTGTCGGAGTCGAGCTGGCCGGTGGGCTCGTCGCAGAGCAGCAGCTCGGCCTGCTGGGCGACGGCGCGAGCGATGGCCACCCTCTGGCGCTCGCCGCCGGACAGTTCCGCGGGCAGGGCTTCGCGCTTGCGCGCCAGGCCGACGAGCTCGAGCAGCTCGGCCGGCGTGAAGCTCGGGTCTGCGCTCCCCTCGGCGCGGTGCGCGGCGAAGGCCACGTTCTCCTCCGCGGTGAAGTACGGCAGCAGGTTGGCGCCCTGGAACACGTAGGCGATGCCGGCGGCCCGTGCACGGCCTCGCGCCGCCGCATCGAGGATGGACAGCGGCTCGCCGTGCCAGCGGACCTCGCCGCGGGAGGGCGCGATCAGTCCGCCGAGCACGTGCAGGAGCGTGGTCTTGCCCGATCCCGACGTCCCCCACAGCGCGACGGTGTCGCCCGCCCGGATCGCGAGGTCGACGTCGCGAAGCGCCGTCACCCGCGCGTCCCCGGCGCCGTAGACGACCGACACGTCGCGGCACACGGCGAGCGGCGTGCCCGCGGTCGTGGCGACGCTCATCGCACCGCCCGCCCGTCGCGGATCTCGATGACCCGGTCGGCCGCGCGAGCCACGACGTCGGAGTGGCTGACGACCACCACGGTCGAGCCGAAGTCGCGCCGCAGCCGGCCGAAGCCGTCGAGGACCGCGCGCTCGTTGAAGCTGTCCAGCTCGCCGGTGGGCTCGTCGGCGAGCACCAGGCGCGCCTCGCGGGCCGCCGCCGCGGCGATGGCCACCCGCTGCTGCTCCCCGCCGGAGAGCGCGTGGACCGGATGGGCGTAGCGCCGGGCGAGCCCGAACGCATCCAATGCGGAGCGTGCCCTCAGCCTCGCCTCGTCACGATCCGCCAGCGCCAGCGCGACGCGCACGTTCTCCTCCGCCGACAGCGCCGACCACAGGTTGTCGGACTGGAAGACCATGGCGAGGGTGTGGGCGCGGTAGCGCGCGAGCTCCGCTTCAGAGAGGCCGCTCAGCGGGTCGCCGAACGCGCGGACCTCGCCCGCGGTCGGGCGATCGAGCCCTCCGGCGAGGGCGAGGAACGTGCTCTTCCCGGATCCCGACGGTCCCCACACGGCGACGAACTCGCCGCGCTCGATGCGCACGTCGAGCCCCCGAAGAGCGACGGTCTCGACCGGGCCCGAGCGGTGGATCCGGAAGACGTCGTGGAACTCGAGGGCCGGCCAGTCGACCGTCTCCGGCGTCACCTCGGGCTCGACGTACAGGCTCCTCAGCGCCACCGGAAGCTCCCGACCATCATGCGATAGGCGTCGACGTTGTCCACGCCCTTGGGCGTCCCGAGGTCGGCGACCGCGTAGCGCCCGGTGCCGGGCAGGACGTAGCGGTCCACGAGGAGCAGGACGCGCTTGCCGGTGACCGGATTCGCGGCGCTCTCGGTCGAGTAGGAGATCTTGGTGGCCGGACGCCCGGCGATGGTCACCGAGCTCGGCGCGCCCGCCTGTAGCGAGGGGGTGGCGCGCCGCTCGCGCGCCAGCGCCTGTGCCGCCGCGGAGGCGCTGGGTGCGGTCCCGCGCCGGACCACGATGTGGACCAGGTTGTTCTTGTCCTGGAGCGTGACGTCGGAGCCGCCGCCGCGCTGCACCCAGCCCTCCGGGAACTGCACGGAATAGCCGGCGGCGGCGTCGTGCAGCGTCACGAAGGCCTGGTTGTCGGGGATGTCGCCGGACGCGGCCGACTTCGCTTCAGCCGAGAGCGCCGCCGGCGCCCCGCCGGTCGTCGCCGAGCCGGATGTCGAGGACACGGATCCCGAGGATCCGCAGCCGGAGGCTGTGAGCGCCGCACCGGCGAAGAGCGCCAGTGCGAGGGAGGCGATGGACCGCGGCATCGCGGACGAGGATGCCGCCGGCCCCCTGAATATCTCCTGAACGGCTGGAGGCCGCTGATCCGATACGGAGGGGCCCCTCCGCGCCGTGCGGAGGGGCCCCGTGCCCTACAAGCTGGCTGCCGGACCGCCGCCGGTGGGCGGCGACCCGGGCGAAACGATCACGTTGACCGGATCGCTGTTGGCCCCCCAGTTGAAGGGGCCCCCGTTGATGTGGACCCGCAGCTTCTTCGTGCCCGGAACGCTGAAGCGCACCAGGAACTCGAACTGCGAGTTGCCGTTCACGCGGACGACCTCGATCGTGTGGTAGTCGCCGTCACGCCCGAGCTTCTGCAGCTCGATGAAGTGACCGGCCTTCGGGGGGGCGACCGTGCCCCTGACCGACACGACCTGGCCGACCGTCGGATTCGACGGATCGACGCTGACCGTCCCGATCACGTCGCGGACGGCCTCGAACACCTGCGCGCTGCGCCGGTTGCCGTTCGCCGAGCGGGCCTGGTAGACGGTCGTGTGCAGCGGCGCCTGGGCCGGGAAGGCGTAGTTGCCGCTTGCGTCCGTCGTCGCCGTGGCCACCTGGTGGTAGCCCTGGTTGTGCTCGTGCGCCCACAGCACCACCGTCTTGCCGGCGTTGTCCGGTGCCGCCAGGGTCCCGGAGAGCGTCACGCTCTGGCCCACCGGAATCGGATCCTGCGAGGGGTTGAGCGTGAACGCCGGGTTCTGGTTCTGCTCCACGTCGAGGTCCACGGACCTCGATGCGCCGGCGAGGTTGCGCCGGTCGCGACGAATCGCCACCCGAAGCGTCAGCGCGTCACCGCTGGGAACGCGGAAGCGGTGGACGATGGCGTAGTTCGAGCCCGGCCCGACGCGGCCGGAGTCGATCGTCCTCCAATCGTCTCCGGTGCTTCCGACCTGGCGCTGGAGGTAGACGCGGTCGCCCGAGTGATTGGGCGTCACGTGTCCGTTGAAGACCACCGGTTGGTTGCTCTTGGCCTGCGTCGTCGAGGCGTTGAGCGTCACCAGTGCGTGCACACCCTCGTGCACCGTCCGGCTCTGGGCCCCGAGCGAGCGCACGAACCACGCCCGGTTGGTGTCCACGACACCGGGGCCGCGCGTCATCAGGTAGTTGCCGTGCGAGTCCGTCCGCACGGACTGCACGAACGAGAAGCGGAACTGGTTCGGCAGCCGGTGGAACAGGTTCACCCGCCGGTTGGCGTTCCCCGGGGCCGAGAGGTGACCGACGATCACCACCGGGTCCCCCGAGTCGATCGGGTTGGGAACGGAGATGATGCTGACGTGGTGCGTCCTCGCCTGGGTCCCTGCCGGCAGCACGGCTGCCATCGAGCAGAGCGCGGCAAGCACGCCCAGCACAAAGCGTGAGCGTCGCATAGCGATGCCTCCTTACGAGTGGGTTCGTTGGTGCGAGCCCTGCCGCCTCCCGCTGGCTCGACGCGGCGGCACGCCCTTCCTCGGACAGAACCCGTCGGGGGATGTCAAGTTGCGGCGGCTAGGGTCCGACCGCTATGCGGCAGCCGCGCAGGCCGAGGCGAAGGGCGTCGGCGTTCGCGCGCTCGAGCGCGGTTCGCTCCCGCCCCAGCGTGGCGAGGAAGCGCGTCCGGCCCGCCGCCGACGTGACGTCGGCGCCGCCCAGCTCGTTCGCGATCGACGCGGCCCGGTCCAGGTCGGCTGCCCAGCGGGCCGCGTCGGCGCGCCGGCCGGCCGGCGCTCGCAGGAACTGGATCCGGCGGGACAGGCCCTCCAGCTCACCGAACAGCGAGCTGGCAAGCGCGGGGTGCAGGGCGCGGATGCCGTGCGGCAGGTCGCGGTTCACGTGGCCGACGAAGCCGCGGCAGATCGTGGCGGCCTGCGAGAACGACCCGTTCCCGGCGAGGCCGGTCGACGGGGCCGGCGGCGGGGACGGCGCCGCCTGGGTCGCGGCCCGCGAGGCCGAGTGCGCCTGGCCGCACGCGGACAGCGCGGACGCGCCGAGGACCGCGAGGGTCACGAGGCGGGGCTTCATTCGTAGAGCGTGAACGCGGCCAGGATCACATAGATCCCGACGAGCGCCCAGCCCTCGAAGGCCGTCGCCTCGCCGTCGCCGGTCACCTGCCACACGACGAGCGCCGTCAGCACGAGCGCGCCGATGTACAGCGGCGCGAGCGCGAAGGTCAGCGGCGTCGTGAACAGCAGCGAGACGAGGACGAGCGCCGGAAACAGGAAGGCCGCGATCTGGGCGACCGAGTTCTTGACCACGGAGATCGCGAGATCGGCCTGACCCTTGTGCGCCAGCACCAGGCCGGTGAAGTTCTC
>JAWVFS010000004.1:0-5444 GCA_033855795.1 Solirubrobacteraceae bacterium
CGTGACGCTCTATTCGGTCGTGTCGGTCAAGCGGACGGCCTCCACCTACGTCGCGGTCGACGGTGGCATGTCCGACAACCTGCGTCCGATGCTCTACGGCGCGGCGTACGAGGCGCAGATCGCCGACCGGTTCGGCGGCGGGACGCTGTGCCACGTCGCCGGCAAGCACTGCGAGTCGGGCGACATCATCGTGCGCGACGTCGAGCTCGACCACCCCCGCCCCGGCGACGTGCTCGTCACGCCGGCGACCGGCGCCTACGGACACGCGATGGCCAACAACTACAACGGGGTTCCGCGCCCGCCGGTGATCTTCTGCAAGGACGGCGAGGCGCGGGTCGTGGTCCGCCGCGAAACGCTCGACGACCTGACTTCGCGTGACGCCTGAGTTTCGCGTCGGCCTGCTCGGCCACGGGACGGTGGGGAGCGCGTTCGCACGGCTGCTCGAGGAGCGCGCGGACGAGATCGCCGCCGCCGCGGGGCGGCCCGCCGTGCTGGCGGGCATGCTCACGCGCGGCGAGGGCGACTTCGAGGCGATCCTCGAGGACTCGGACGCGATCGTCGAGCTGATGGGCGGGCTCGACCCGGCACGCGACCATGTGCTGCGAGCGCTGCGGGCGGGCCGCCACGTCGTGACCGCGAACAAGCAGCTGCTCTCCCAGCACGGCGACGAGCTGTGGGCGGCAGCCGACGAGACGGGCGCCCAGCTGCGCTTCGAAGCGGCGGTCGCCGGCGTGGTGCCCGTCGTGCGCGTGCTCGGAGAGTCGCTCGCCGGCGTCGACGTCGAGCGCGTCCACGGGATCGTCAACGGCACGACCAACTACATCCTCACCGAGATGGCGCGCACCGGCGCCTCCTACGAGGAGGCGCTGGCGCAGGCGCAGCGGCTCGGGTACGCCGAACCCGACCCCTCGGAGGACGTGGACGGGCGCGACGCCGCCGCGAAGATGGCGATCCTGGCGCGGCTCGCGTTCGGGACGCCCGTGCATCTCGACCAGGTGCCCTACGAGGGGATCGAGCACATCGGGACCGACGATCTCGAGTACGCGCACGAGTTCGGGCTCGGGCTCAAGTTGCTCGGCACCGCCGAGCGCGTGGACGGCGGGCTGTCCGTGCGCGTGCACCCCGTGTTCCTCTATCCCGGGCATCCGCTCGCCTCGGTGACCGGGCCGTTCAACGCGGTGACGGTCGAGTCCGAGGCGATCACAGAGATCACGATGTCGGGTCCCGGCGCGGGTGGTCCGCAGACGGCCAGCGCGGTACTCGGCGATCTCGTCTCCGTGATGACCGCGCAGCAGGCCCCACGCCGGCCGGCGGCCGAACTCGAGATCGTGCAGGACGTCGCCTCCGCCTTCTACCTGCGCCTGGAGGTCGCCGACCAGCCCGGCGTGCTCGCCCAGGTGGCCCAGATCCTCGGCCTCCAGGGCGCGTCCATCAAATCGGTCGTCCAGAAGGGCATGGGCAACGAGGCCCGCGTGGCCATGATCATGCACCCGGTCCTCGAGTCGAAGTTCTTTGCCGCCGTCGAGCTGATCTCGGCGCTGGATTTCCTGCGCGCCGCGCCGCAAGCCATCCGGGTGATAGAGGAGGAGTTCGTGTGAGCGTCCCGCTCATCGAGCGGTTCAGGGATCGCCTGCCGTTCAGCGCGGGCGATCCGGTGGTTTCGCTGCATGAGGGCTCGACGCCGCTGGTTCCCGCGCCGGTCGTGTCCGAGCGGGCGGGCGTGGAGGTCCAGCTCAAGCTCGAGGGGGCCAACCCGACCGGCTCCTTCAAGGACCGCGGTATGACCTGCGCGGTGTCGGCGGCGGTGCGCGACCACGCCGAGGCGATCGTGTGCGCGTCGACCGGCAACACCGCGGCGAGCGCCGCCGCCTACGCCGCGCGCGCCGGCCTGCGCGGGGCGGTGATCGTCCCCGAGGGCAAGATCGCCACCGGCAAGCTCGCCCAGGCACTGATGCACGGCGCGCGGGTCGTGTCGCTGCGCGGCAACTTCGACGAGGCCTTCGCGCTGGTGCGCGAGTTGGTGGAGCGACGGCCCATCGCGCTCGTGAACTCGATCAATCCGTACCGGCTGGAGGGCCAGAAGACCGCGGCCTTCGAGGTCGTCGAGGACGGCGGCGAGCCGGACGCGCTGTGCATCCCCGTCGGCAACGCCGGGAACGTGACCGCCTACTGGCAGGGCTTCCAGGAGCTGGGAGTCGCGCCGCGCATGCTCGGCTTCCAGGCGGAGGGGGCCGCGCCGCTCGTGCGCGGCGAGCGGGTCGAGCGGCCCGAGACCGTCGCCAGCGCGATCCGGATCGGCAACCCGGCGCGCTGGGAGGAGGCGATGGGGGCGATCGTCGGGTCGGCCGGCGCGATTCGCGCCGTCAGCGACACCGAGATCCTCGACGCCTACCGCCTGCTCGCCGGGCGAGAGGGCGTCTTCTGCGAGCCCGCCTCGGCGGCCTCGGTGGCCGGGCTGCTGCGCTACGGCGCCGACGACGCCGAGCGAGTGGTCTGTGTCCTCACCGGCCACGGGCTCAAGGACCCGCAGACTGCGCTCGAGCAGGCCGGGGCGGTCGTGCCCTGCGAGCCGGACCTCGACGCGGTCGAAGCGGCGGTGCTCGGCTGATGCAGCGCCGCCGGCTCGTCCGCGTGCCCGCGTCCTCGGCCAACCTCGGCCCCGGCTTCGACGTGCTCGCCGCGGCGCTCCAGCTCCATCTGGAGGTCGAGGTCGAGGAGACCGGGCGTTTCGAGGTCGTCACCGACCACGACATCGCGCGCGACCGGCGCAACCTGTGCGTGCGCGCCTTCGAGGCGCTGCACTCGGCCGACGACTTCACATTCACGATTCGCAGCGAGATCCCGCTGTCCGGCGGGCTGGGCTCCAGCGCGGCGGCGATCGTCGCCGGTGCGATGGCCGCCGACCACCTGTTCGAGCTCGACGCCGACCTCCTGGCCGTCGCCACCGAGGTCGAGGGCCATCCGGACAATGTCGCGGCGGCCCTGCTTGGAGGCTTCGTGGTGTGCGCCGACGGCGCGGCCTCCCGGTTTGACGCCCCGGCGGGGTTGGAGGCGATCGTGGTCGTGCCGAATGATCCGGTGCGCACGAAGGAGGCGCGCGCCGCGTTGCCGGCCGAGGTGCCGATGGCCGACGCCGTCTTCAATGTCGCCCACGCGGCGATGCTGGTGCTCGGGCTGGCGCGCGGCGAGTGGGACCTGGTCTCGCGCGGCCTGCAGGATCGGCTGCACCAGCCGCACCGCGCGCCGCTGTATCCGCGCTCGCTCGAGGTCGCGGAGCGGGCAGGAGAGCTGGGGGCTCTCGGCGCGACGATCTCCGGCGCGGGGCCGACGGTGCTGGTGTGGTCGCACTACGAGCAGACGGGCGGCGTCGCGCAGGCCCTGAAGCGCGAGACCGAGGGCTGGGCGGCCGTCATGCGCGTGCCCTTCGAGCCTCAGGGCGCCGAGGTGCGCGCGCTGTAGGCGCCTACGGCGCCGTGTGGCCGGTCCAGGCCGTGCCGTCCCAATAGCGCAGCCGCGCCTGGCGCCATGGGTCGTCGTACCAGTCGGGTGGGGGGCCGGCCTGCACGGGCGCCGGCGTCTGCGCCGAGGCGGACGCCGGGGCGAACGGGTTTCCCTGCATGGACGCGGTGGCGGCGCCGGGCCCCTTCGATCGGTCCTGACGCCGCGCGATGATGAGGATGATCCCGCCGATGATCACCGGCACGACCACGTAGCCCACCAGTCGGCCGATGTCGAAGGCGGTGATGGCGAGGGGTACGACCGCGGCGGTCATCCCCGCGCGCCGTCGGTGGCCCCGGCGTGCAGCGAGGCGACTCGCTCGCGGGCCTCGCCCAGCCCCAGGCGTCCGAGGGCCTCGTCGGCGAGCGCGAGATAGTCGGCGCCGAGGTCGGGCCGGTGGTCGAGGATCGAGACCGCGCGCTCCGCGGACTCCGCGTAGGCGATCGACGCCCGGATCGTGGTGCCGAACACGCGGTCGCCGAAGTGCTCGGTCAGCGTGTCGTAGGCCTCGCGCGAATGGATCGTGCGCATGTCGGCGATGTTGAGCACGACGCCGAGCCAGGCCAGATCGGGGTTGAGGTTGTCGCGCGCCAGGTCGATCACCTCGATCGCCTGCTCGACGCCCTGCAGGGCGAAGTACTGCGCCTCGGCGGACAGCAGCGCGTGGTCGGCGGCCACCAGCGCGTTCACGGTCAACAGTCCGAGTGCGGGCGGGCAGTCCACGAGCACGATGTCGTAGCCGCGCTGCACGTCGCGCAGCGCGCGCCGGAGGGTCAGTTCGCGGCCCATCTTGCCGGCCAGCGCCAGCTCGGCCTCGGCGAGCTGGAGGTTGGCCGGGATCACATCGTCGTGCACGGCCTCGGAGGCCTGGGCGCGCCCGGTGAGCACGTCGGCGACGGTCGGATCGGCCTGCGGGTCGACGTCGAAGTAGTCGGACAGGTTGCCCTGCGGGTCGAGGTCCACGGCCAGCGTGTCCAGGCCCGCGCGGCGGAAGATGTCGGCGAGCGTCCGGACCGCCGTCGTCTTACCGGTGCCGCCCTTCTGGGAGAGGACCGCGATCGTCTCTGCCATGCGACGCGACTATAGACGGACGAGGCCGCCGCGGCGGCCGCCGTTTCAGCCGGTGACGGTCTCGGTGTTGGGAGGCCCCTCCGGCGACGCGGCGGCGAAGGCGGACGTCGTATCGATAAAGCGCAGGGAGTGGCGGCCGACGAGGATCTCGTCGCCGTCCTGCAGGGCGTGCCACTCGACACGCTGGCCGTTGACGAACACCCCGTTGAGGCTCCGGTCGTCGAGCACGCGCACTCCGTCGGCCTGCCGGACGACCAGCGCGTGGCGCCGCGACACCGTTGGGTCGTCGAAGCGCAGGTCGGCGGCGAGTGAGCGGCCGATGCGCGTCCACTCGCGCGTCAGGGGGACGACGACGACGCGATCCCCGGTGTCGTGCGCGAGGTACTGGCCGGGCTCGGAGAGCAGGTCCGTGCGTGCCTGACCGAGCCAGTTGGGTCGGTCGTCCTCGGCCTCGTGCGGCTGCTCGCCCGCGAACCCGGGCGCGGAGAAGAGCGACGCGCGGACGAACTCCTGGCCGCCGCAGCCCGGGCATTCCGGCAGCGTGTCCTCGGCTGCGAGGGAAACGGCGTAGTCGCAGTTCTGGCACTTAAACGAGCCGACGCCCGCGAGCGTGCCGGAATGAAATGGCTCCACTTGTTCCTCTCCGTGGACGATGGGATTCCACCGTCACCCGCCTGGGAGTCTATCCGGACGGTCAATCTTCGACCGGCGAGAAAGGTCGCTTATTCGAGCCATTGGCAGGGTTCGCCAGGGGTGCGACGAACCCCTCGCTCATGGCCCTGTTCGGTGATCCCGACTCGCTCGAGCGCGAACTGCGGCGGGCCGCACTGCACCGCCTGGACGCGGGCGAGTGCCGCTGTGTCGACTGCCGGCGC
>JAWVFS010000005.1:0-5205 GCA_033855795.1 Solirubrobacteraceae bacterium
GTCGTCCAGCTCGACGACGAGGCGCTCGAGGGGCTCGTGCGCGAGCGCATCGCGGCCAAGTTGGCCGCGGCGGCCGACGACATCGAGGCCTACGCGGCGGCGAAGTGATGGCGACCACGACGACCAGCGCCCTCGACGTTCGCACCGACTTCCCGATCATGGCCCGGGAGATCGAGGGCCGCCCGCTCATCTACCTCGACTCCGCCGCCACCTCGCAGAAGCCGGCTCAGGTGATCGACGCGATGGACCACTACTACCGGCACAGCAACGCCAACGTCCACCGCGGCGTCTACCGGCTCGCCCAGGAGGCGACGGACCTGTTCGAGGGCGCCCGCGCGCGCGTGGCGGCCTTCACCGGCGCGGACGCGGCGACCACGATCTTCACCCGCAACGCCACGGAGGCGATCAACCTCGTCGCCTACGCGTGGGGGCGCGAGCGCGTCGGCGCCGGCGACGTGGTGCTGATCACGCAGATGGAGCACCACTCCAACATCGTCCCCTGGCAGCTCCTGTGCCAGGAGACCGGCGCCGAGCTGCGCTACCTCGACGTCGCCGACGACGGCACCCTGTCGCTCGATCAGCTCGACGAGGAGCTCGCGGGCGGGCGCGTCAAGCTGGCGGCGTTCGCCCACATCTCCAATGTCCTCGGCACGATCAATCCGGTCGCCGAGATGGTCGCGCGCGTACGTGCGGCCGGCGCGACCTCGCTGATCGACGGCTCCCAGGGCGTGCCCCAGCTGCCCGTGGACGTCGGCGCGATCGGCGCCGACTTCTACGCCTGGACCGGCCACAAGGCGCTCGGCCCCACCGGGATCGGCGTGCTGCACGGCCGCCGTGACGTGCTCGAGGCGATGCGCCCGTTCCTCGGCGGGGGCGACATGATCCGCACCGTGGACTTCCAGGAGTCCACCTGGAACGACCTGCCGTGGAAGTTCGAGGCCGGCACCTCGATGATCGCCGAAGCGGTGGGCCTCGGGGCCGCCGTCGACTACTTGGTCAACCTGGGCATGGAGCGCGTGCGCGCCCACGAGCACCAGCTCACCGCCTACGCGCTCGAGCGCCTCGCCGAGCTGGAGAGCCTGCGCGTGATCGGCCCCGCGGACGCGGACGGCCGCGGCGGCGTGATCTCCTTCGAGCTGCGTGGCGTCCACCCCCACGACGTGGCCGAGCTGCTCGACCGCGACAACGTCTGCATCCGCGCCGGCCACCATTGCGCGATGCCGCTGATGCGCCGCCTCGGCGTGCCCGCCACCGCGAGAGCCTCCTTCGGGCCGTACAACACGCGCGCCGACGTCGATGCGCTCGTCGACTCGCTCGGGCGCGCACGCGACCTGTTCGGCGAGTCGTGATGGACGACCTGTACCGCGACTACATCCTCGACCACTACAAGCAGCCGCGCAACTTCGGCGAGCTGGTCCCCCACGACCTCGAGGCGCACGACCACAACCCCCTCTGCGGGGACGAGATGGGCGTGCACATCCGCGTGGAGGACGGGAAGATCGCCGAGCTGCGCTTCCACGGCCAGGGCTGCGCCATCTCGCAGGCGGCGGCCTCGATCGCCTCGGACGAGTACATCGGCATGCCGCTCGATGAGCTCCCGGACCTCGACGGCGACTGGCTGATCGAGCTGCTCGGCATCCCCATCTCGGCCACGCGCCGCAAGTGCGCGCTCCTGAACCTGAAGGTTATGCGCGGCGCCGTGACGGGCGACGCGAGCTGGCCCTAGCCCGCCGGCGCAGCCTCGCGCGCCAGCCGGGCTTGCGCTTGTCGGTGCGCCCCCGGCGGTACTCGGCGAGCGTCATGCCCTCGGGTACGTCGGGCGGCTCGCAGTAGTTGAAGTCCGAGCTCATGCCGCCAGCGCTCCCAGCACAGGACGCAGTCGTAGGGACGCTTCGGCGGCGTCGGCGCGGTCCTCGGCGGCCCGGTAGACCGAGTAGGCGACCTCGCCCGGCTCGCGCCGCCAGGTCTCGAGCGCGGCGTTCGCCTCGGCGCGGGCGGCGCGCCATACGGCGAGCGGCTCGCGGGTACGCGAGGCCTCGCCGGGGGCCGGCCCCAGGACGATCTCACGGGTGTCCTCGATCCGCTCGAGCAGCTCTCTGAGTTCCTGAACGCTCATCTCGTCCCCTCAGACGCCACGGAGGCGGTGTTTCTTTCGCCGCGAGGGCGTCCAAGCCCTTCATTCCGACGTTACATACGCATTCGGAACCCGTCGTGGTTCACAGAGTTGCGGCCACCTGTGGGGGACGGGCGCGGGCTAGAAGCGGATGGTGCGCGTCTCGCGCCCGCCGCCGGAGTGCGCCACGACCTTCACGCTGCCGTGCCCGCGCGAGAGGATGCGCAGGTAGGTGCGGCACGACCTCACGGTGCGCAGGCGGAGGCGAACCGTACGGGTGCGCCCGCGCACGCGCTGGGTCTGGCGCGCGTCGAGCGAGGCGCGGTGGCGGAAGACGAGCCGCAAGCGGGCGTGGCCGCGCGCGCGCACGACCTTCGCGGACGCGATCAGGCTTCCACGGCGGTAGAGGCCGCGGCGCGGCTTCGGGAGCGCGCCCTCGACACACCCCGGCCCGACGATTGCGGGCCCATCCCCGTTGTAGACGTCCGGGCCGAACGCGTCGAGGCCCGCGCGGCCGGCGTAGCCGAGGTGTGAGAGCCCGAAGATGTCCTCCACGCTGCGCAGCAACCCATAGTGGTTGTAGGGGTGCGCATTGATAGACCCGGGCCGGACCCACGGCGAGAGCGCCACCGCGCCGACCAGGCCGCCGCCCGGGCCGGCCGTGGACCCGCCCGGGTTGGGCGTGTTGGGGCCCGATTGCTCGTCGCAGCAGGCGGTGGCGTCGCCGGTCTCGGCCTCGTCGAAGAGCACGACGAGAAGCCCGTCCTGCTGGAACGCAGGCGATGCGAGGATCCGCGGCGCCCAGGTCCGCAGGAAGGCGTCGGAGCTGACCAGGCCCCCCGGACGGCCGTCGACACATGGGGCGTCGTGGCCGTCTTCGCACAGGTTCGGCGTGATGAACGAGTAGTTGGGCGTGGACTGGGTCGAGGCGAGATCTGCGGGCAGCCGGTCGAGCGCCACCACGTTCGCGTTGCAGTTCGCGGGGTCGTCGATGATCGAGTGGAAGTACACGAAGGGGTCGTGGCGCGCCGCATACTGGTCACCGACCTTGGCGCTCTGGGTCTTGTCCTGGCTGTTGAGCGCCGGGTGGCGGCAGGTCTTGGGCTCCGTGGGCGAGTTGCCCATGTCCTGCATGTAGCCGCGCCAGGTGAGGCCCTTCGCCCGCAGCTGGTCGGCGACCGTCTTCACGGGCGGTGGATACACGCAGCCCTGCCCGACGGCCTGGCCGTCGGCACCGATCGAGCCCGGCACCATGTCCGTGTAGAGCTGGCAATCGGACTGCGTGACCGGGTTCGGCGCCTGCCCGCTGACCATGGCGATGTAGTTGGGGAGGCTCAGGTGCGCGACCGCGTAGTAGTTCGCGAGCAGCTGGCCCTGGGCCGTCAGCGTCTTGGACAAATACGGGGCCTGCGAGCCCGCCCCGAAGGTCTCGGAGAAGCCCTTGTTCTCGAGCACGATCACGAAGACGTGCCGGATCGGGGGCGGGGCCGCCACCGCTGGGGCCGCACCGAGGGCGCCGAGGCACACGAGCATGGCGAGTATCGTCCGGACCGAACGCACGCGCCGAACCGTAGAGAGCACCCGAGTTCCGGTCAATCGGCAACCACACGGCGTTGACATCCCGAGGTGCGACCATATGGGTTCCGGGTACCACTCTCGCTAGAATCCCGACAAGAGGAAACGGATATGGCCACAGCCGACAAGACACGCATCGCCAAGGCCAGCCCGGTCGTCGAGGACGACCAGGGCCAGCTGCGCGCTCGCACCGGCATCTCGCGCGAGGTCGTCGAGGAGATGTCGAAGATCAAGGGCGAGCCCGACTGGATGCGCGACAAGCGGCTGAAGTCGTATGAGATCTTCGAGCGCAAGCCGGTCCCGACCTGGGGTGTCGACCTCTCCTCGCTGAACTTCGACGACCTCGTCCTCTACTCGCCCCCGACCGCCGGTCGCTTCGACAGCTGGGACGACGTTCCCGCGGACATGAAGAAGACCTACGAGGACCTCGGGATCCCCCAGGCCGAGCGCGAGCATCTAGCCGGGGTCGTCGGCGTGTGGGACAACGAGCCCGTCTACGAGGGGCTCAAGCAGCAGTACAAGGACCTGGGGATCCTCTTCTGCTCCACCGACACCGCGGTGCAGGAGTATCCGGAGCTCGTCGAGCAGTACTTCATGACCAAGTGCGTGCCGCCGCAGGACAACAAGTTCTCGGCGCTGCACGGCGCGATCTGGTCGGGCGGCTCGTTCCTGTACGTCCCCGCCGGCGTCAAGGTCGACCTACCGCTGCAGGCCTACTTCCGCATGGAGGGCCAGGCCGAGGGCACCTTCGAGCACACGCTGATCATCGCCGAGGAAGGCTCGGAGGTGAACTACATCGAGGGCTGCACGGCACAGACCTACAGCGTCAACTCGATGCACTCCGCGGTCGTCGAGATCTTCGTCAAGCCGGGCGCCAAGGCCCGCTACACCACCGTCCAGAACTGGTCCAAGGACGTCTACAACCTCAACACCAAGCGCGCCGTGGTCGAGGCCGAGGGCACGGTCGAGTGGGTCGGCGGTTCGATGGGCGCCAAGTACGTGATGCTCTACCCCGGCTCGTTCCTGATGGGCGAGGGCGCGCGGGCCGACCACCTGAACGTCGGCGTCGCCGGCGAGGGCGTGCACAAGGACACCGGCGCCAAGGTCGTCCATCTGGCGCCCAACACGACCTCGAACATCCTGGCCAAGTCCATCTCCAAGGACGGCGGGATCATGGGCTACCGCGGCCTCGTCCGCATGGGCCACCACTCCCAGGGGTCCAAGGCCCGGGTGCAGTGCGACGGGCTGATGATGGACCCGATCTCCCGCTCGGACACCTGGCCGGACATCCAGATCCAGAACCCCCACGTGACGGTCGCCCACGAGGCGACGGTGGGACGCATCTCCGACGACCAGCTGTTCTACATGGGATCGCGCGGCTTCACCGAGGACGAGGCCGCGGCGATGATCGTCAACGGCTTCATCGAGCCGGTGACGAAGGAGCTGCCGCTCGAGTACGCCGTCGAGCTGAATCGCCTGATTCAGCTCGAGATGACCGGCTCGATCGGCTGAGCCGG
>JAWVFS010000006.1:0-3390 GCA_033855795.1 Solirubrobacteraceae bacterium
CCAATCCACCGTATCTCGACGTTTTCGACAGCCATCCCTACGACGTCGGCGGCCCGGCCCGCCGCGCGCTGAACGCGGATGACGTCGCGACCCCGGACATGGGCAAGCTCGCCCGGATCCTGCGCGCCGCGGAGCGAACCGGGCGGGCGCTGCCGCGCCATCGCAAGCGACTGTGGGTGACCGAGTTCTCGTGGGAGAGCAATCCGCCGGACCCGGGCGGCATCCCGGTCCTCCAGCATGCCCGCTGGCTGGAGTACGGGTTCTACACGCTCTGGCGAGCCGGAGTCGACACGGTGCTCTGGTACCAGGTGCGCGACGAACTGCCGGTCCCGAACTATGCCGGCAGCTACCAGTCCGGCATCGAGTTCAACGACGGCTCGCCGAAGCCGACCGCGACGGCCTTCCGCTTCCCATTCATCTCCGAGCGGATCAACAAGAAGAAGATCCGGGTCTGGGGCAAGACCCCCGACGGCGGGCGGGTCGCGATTCAGCGGCGCGCCGGCGGTGGCTGGCGGACGCTCGCCGTCATTCGGCCGGGGGCCAACCGCGTCTTCTATACGGTGATCAAGTACTCGGGCAGATCCGACCTGCGGGCGGTCTCACGCGGGGGTGCCGTGAGCATCGAGTGGCCGAGCCGCGTGAACCTCGTTTCCACGTAGCATGCGACCCATGCCCGCACCCGAGCTGACCGATCGGCTCAACGAACAGATCGGGAACGAGTTCTCCGCATCTCAGCAGTACGTGGCGATGGCGGTGCACTACGACGCGCAGACGCTGCCGCAGCTGGCCGGATTCTTCTACCGTCAGGCGGTCGAGGAGCGCAACCACGCGATGATGCTGGTCCAGTACCTCCTGGACTCGGGCGGCGAGCCTCGGATCCCCGAGGTCCCGGCGCCGCGGTCGGACTACGGCGACGTCGTCGAGCCCGTGGGCGTCGCGCTCGAGCAGGAGCGCACGGTCACCGATCAGATCGACGAGCTCATGCGCGCGGCACGCGAGGCGCAGGACTACGCCTCCGAGGAGTTCATCCTCTGGTTCGTCAAGGAGCAGGTGGAGGAGGTCTCGACGATGTCCGACCTGCTCGCGGTCGCCGAGCGCTGCCGCAACGACGTGATGGAGCTCGAGGAATACGTCGCGCGCGAGCAGGGCGCCGGCGCCGAGGACACGACCGCCCCGCCAGCCGCCGGTGGGACGCTGTAGATGCGCGCGCGGACGATTTTCAGCCGCGGGTTGGTTGCGGTGGGCGTCGCCGCGGTGGCGGCGCTGACCATGAGCGCCGCGGCCTGGGCGGCCAAGCCGACGAACGGGATCTACCAGGGGACCCTCGGGGACGACCCGCACGAGACTGCGACGGCGGCGGTGGGCAACAAGCGTCAGAAGCGCGTGGTCTTCCAGGAGGTCTCTGCGCTGCAGGTCAACGTCGAGATGCTCTGCGACGAGAGCTTCGGGCAGAGCATCTCCGACGCCAGCTACACGTTCCGGCATCTGCGGATCGTCAAGAAGCGCGGCCGGTATACCTTCGCCCTCTCGCAGCGCACGTCCCGCGGGGCGCGGGTCGTCACCATACGCGGCGTCATCGCGGGTGACGTCATGGCCGGCACGCTTCGTATCGACGAGCGTCGCCGCGCCGGGACCCTCGACCGCTTTGGCTCACTGAACCCACGCGGTCGCGTGCGCTGCAGCACGGACGCCGAGGCATTCCAGCTCCCGCTGGTTCCGGGCGACCTGCTGGCTCCGTCCGATGCCGAGCTCGAGGACGGCTCGCTTCCGTGACGAGGGGGCCGGGGCGCTCTCGCTTTGAGCGCGCGTCCGGCCGGTAATCTGACCCGGTGACCGGCCGACCGGCCATCCTGGGCGGCACGCCCATCCGGGCCGGCAAATCGTGGCCGCATTGGCCGCAGTGGGACGACACCGAGCGCGAGCTCCTCGGCGAGGTGCTCGACTCAGGTGCGTGGTCGAGCGCCCAGGGCGAGCAGGCCGCCCGCTGGGCCACGGAGTTCGCCGCGTTCCAGGACTGTCATCACGGCCTGGCGCTGACGAACGGAACCCACGCGATGGAAGCCGCGCTCGACGCGTGCGAGGTGGGCGAGGGCGACGAGGTCATCGTTCCGGCGCTGACCTTCGTTGCCACCGCCACGGCTGTTCTCGCGGTGAACGCGACGCCGGTGTTCGTCGACGTCGACGATGATTCGCTGTGCATCGACGTCGCCGCGGCCGAGGCGGCCGTCACCGACCGGACCCGCGCGATCCTCCCGGTGCACATCGCCGGCACGGCGTGCGACATGGACGCACTCGTCGAACTATGCGATCGGCGCGGTCTCGTTCTGGTGGAGGACTGCGCCCACGCGCACGGCACGCGGTGGCGCGGACGGGGCGCGGGCAGTTTCGGCAGCTTCGGATGCTTCTCGTTCGAGGCAAGCAAGCTCATGACCGCGGGTGAAGGTGGCGCGCTGATCACGAACGACGACGCGTTGCGCGCCCGGGCCTGGAGCTACGTCAACGGTGGGCGCGTCGAAGGCGAGCACGGTTACCACCACGCGAGCTACGGCACCAACCTACGGATGACGGAGTGGCAGGGCGCGGTGCTGCGCGGTCAGCTGCAGCGGTTCCCCGAACAACACCGCATTCGCGAGGAACGCGCGAATCGGCTCGACGCCGAGCTCGCGAAGATCCCCGGCGTCCGCCCGCAGGGCCATGACCCGCGCATGGATAGTCGGGGGCGCTACTCGTACCTGTTCCATTACGACGCCCAGGAGTTCGCAGGGCTCTCGCTGCCCGCGTTCGAGCGGGCGCTGACTGCGGAGGGGATCGTCGGCGGCGGGTCGTACCCGAGCCTCAACGCGCTCGAGCTGTTCCGAGAGGGTAGATTCGAGCCGCGCCTGCGGGCCAGTGCGCCGCGCATCGACTACGCCGCTCTGGACCTACCTCGTGCGCAGCACGCGGCCGCCAGCACCATCTGGCTCGATCACCGAATGCTGCTCGCGGAGGCCGACGACGTACTCGACATCGCCCGCGCGGTGAGTCGCATCGCGGCGCACGCGCCCGCAGTTGCCTCACAGCGCGAGCCCGGCGCACTGCGCCGGCGGATCACGGCGGCTGCACGACGCGTCGTCGCGCCGCACAAGAGGTAGCGCGGACCGGGGTTAGAGCTCTCCGCTCTTCAGCTTCTCGACGATGTAATCGCAGGCGCGAACGGTGATGGCCATCATGGTCAGCGTTGGATTTTGGAACCCGCCGGATGTGAAACACGCCCCATCCGTGACGAAGAGGTTTCTCACGTCCCAGCTCTGATTGTGGCGATTGAGTACCGAGCTTCCGGGATCGGCGCCCATCCGCGCGGTCCCCAGCTCATGACTCGATGTACCGGGAGGCGCAAGATCCGGGTTCGCG
>JAWVFS010000007.1:0-3826 GCA_033855795.1 Solirubrobacteraceae bacterium
GTTCGTCCACGAGGTGGGCGCCCCGCACCTGGCCGACCCCGCGAAGCTGCTCGAGAGCGCCGGGCGGTTGTACGGCGACGACATGGAGCGCCTGTGGGGCGAGGTCGTACCGGTGCCGGAGGCCAACCTGCGCGCACTGGCCGGCGGCGAGACGCTCGATGGCGGCTTCCGCGTCGCGTACACGCCGGGCCACGCCTCGCACCACGTCGCCTATCTGCACGAGGACTCCGGGCGGGCGTTCGTCGGCGACGTCGCGGGCGTGCGGATCCCACCTGCCGACCTGACCCTTCCGCCGACGCCGCCTCCCGACATCGACATCGACGCCTGGAACGCGTCGCTGTCGCGGATCGCCGAATGGCACCCCGACTCGCTCGCCATCACGCACTTCGGGGCACTCGAGCGCCCGTTCGAGCAGCTCGCCGTCATGCGAGACCGCCTCGCGGCGTGGGCCACGATCGCCCGCGAGTTCGACGGCCCGGCCTTCGGGCAGCACGTGCGCGACGAGATCGCGTCGGGGACGCCCGATGAGGAGGCGGCCGCCAGATACGTCCTGGCCGTCCCGCCGGAACAGCAGTGGCTGGGGCTCGAGCGCTGGTGGCGCAAGCGCGCGGCAATCTGAGCGCCGATCGCGGCGTCTCGCCCGCGCCGGTCGGCATGGTCCTCGGGGCGGTCGCCGCGGTGCAGTTCGGCGCCGGCCTCGCGGTCACGCTGTTCGCCGACCTGGGGCCGGTCGGCACGGTGCTGCTGCGCGTGGGCTTCGCGGCCGTCGTGCTCGTCATCGCGTGGCGGCCGAGCGTTCGCGGCCGCACCCGGCGCGAGTGGGAGCTGGCGGCGGCTTTCGGCCTCTCGCTGGCGCTGATGAACGGGCTCTACTACCTCGCCATCGACCGCATCCCGCAGGGCGTCGCCGTCACGTTCGAGTTCGTCGGGCCGCTGGGGGTCGCGTTCGCCGCGTCGCGCCGGGGCCTCGACGTCGTCTGGGCATCGATGGCCGCGGCCGGGGTCGCGCTGCTCGGCGGTGGCCTGGGCCCGTCGCTCGACGCCCTCGGTGTCGTGTTCGCTCTTGGTGCGGGGGCGGCCTGGGCGGCGTACATCCTGCTCAACACCCGGGTCGGGCAGGCGTTCGCGGGCGGCGAGGGCCTGGCGCTCGCGATGGTGTTCGGCACCGCGGTGCTGATCGTGCCGGGGGTGATCGACGCGGGCGACTCCCTGCTGGATCCCGACCTGCTCGCGCTGGGGTTCGGCGTGGCGCTGCTCTCGTCGGTCATCCCGTACTCGCTCGAGCTGGAGGCGCTCCGGCGGATGCCCGCGCGCGTCTTCGGCGTGCTGATGAGCCTCGAGCCGGCGCTGGCCGCCCTCGCCGGCTTCCTCGTGCTCGGCCAGGACGTGCAGCCCGTCGAGGCGCTCGCGATCGCGCTCGTGGTCGCCGCCAGCGCCGGCGCCGCGCGCACGGCCCGCGAGCCGCGGCCGCCGATCGACTAAGAGGCGTCGTTCGCCAGCCGCACACGCGGAGTATTGGGACGACCTCTAAAAGCCGCCCGCCAGCGGGTTAAGGTCGGCGCGGTACGGTGCGCGCCATGAGGGTTTTCGTGGCCGGCGCCAGCGGCGTCATCGGCCGGCGTCTCGTTCCGTCGCTCGTCGAGGCCGGGCACGACGTCACCGGCATGACGCGCTCGCCGGACAAGCCGGAGGCGCTCCGCGCGGCCGGTGCCGAGCCCGTCGTCTGCGATGCGATGGACGCCGACGCGGTGCGCGACGCCGTCGTCCGTGCGAAGCCGGAGGTCGTCGTGCACCAGCTCACCGCGATACCGCCGGCGTTCAACACGCGCCGGATGGCTGAGGCGTTCGCCCCCACCAACCGCCTGCGGACCGACGGTACGCGCCACCTCGTCGATGCGGCAAACGCGGCCGGCGCACGGCGGGTCGTGGCCCAGAGCATCGCCTTCGCCTACGCGCCCACGGACGGATGGGTCAAGACCGAGGACGACGAGCTGTTCCTCGATGCGCCCGAGGCATTTCGCAGCACCGTCGAAGCGATCCACGCGCTCGAGAGCGCCGTGCTCGGCGGGGGCGGCCTCGAGGGCATCGTCCTGCGCTACGGCTTCTTCTACGGGCCGGGCACGAGCTATGCGCCCGACGGTGCGATCGCCGAGCAGGTCCGCCGCCGCCGCTTCCCGGTCGGCGGGCGCGGCACCGGCCGCTTCTCGTTCATTCACCTCGACGATGCAGCGCGCGGGACGATCGCCGCGATCGAGGGTGGTCCCCCCGGGGCCTACAACATCGTCGACGACGAGCCGGCGCCGGTCTCGGAGTGGCTGCCGGCGTACGCGGCGGCGCTCGGGGCCCCGGCGCCGCGCCGCCTGCCGGGGTGGCTCGTGCGCCTGGCCGCGGGACGCTACGCCCAGTACACCATGACCGAGCTGCGCGGCGCATCCAATGCGCGCGCCCGCGAGCGACTCGGCTGGGCGCCGCAGCTGTCCTCCTGGCGCCAGGGCCTCGGCAACGGTCTCGGTTAAACCGAGGCCGTCAACCTCCCAGCTTTTGGTTTGCGTGCTGACTCGGCCTGGGTACACCTGAAGGAGCGCCGCAAGGGCGCACCCACGATTCCATGGCAGAAGACCGAACACTCGTGCGGGTTCTGGATGTTGATCCGGAACTCGGCTACCGCCTCGACGACGAGGATCGCGCCGCCGCGCGCCGCTTCGCCGTGGCCGAGGTCGTCGCGCTGGACCCCGGCCCGTGGCCCGAGGCGTCGGAGGCGCCGGACGACGGACCCCAGGTCGGACTGCTCGTCCTCGACGGACTGGTGGTGCACGAGCTGCGGCTCGGAAGCGGCGTCTGCGCGGAGCTGCTCGGCGCGGGGGACCTGCTGCGGCCCTGGGACGAATACAGCGCCCAGTCGATACCCGGGTGGAGTGCCTCCTGGCGTGTGCTCGAGCCGGCCCGCCTCGCGGTGCTCGACCGGCGCTTCGCCACGGTCGCCAGCCGCTGGCCCGCGCTCCTCGACGTCATCATGCGCCGGAGCGTCATGCGCGCGCGCGCGGCCGGCTTCCTGCGGGCGGTCACGCACATGACGAGGGTCGACGACCGGCTGCTCGTGCTCATGTGGTTCCTCGCCGAGCGGTGGGGCAGGGTGCGGCCCGAAGGCGTGGTCGTGCCGTTGAAGCTCACGCACCAGCTGCTGGCTGCGCTGGTCGGGGCGAAGCGCCCGTCGGTCACCACCGCCCTGGGCGAGCTGACCTCCGCCGGGCTGGTCGAGCGCCGCGACGACGGCTCATGGCTGCTGCACGGCGAGCCGCCCGCGGCGCCGGGCCGGCGCCGGGACAGCGAGCCCGTCGCCGCCTAGGGCCGCGAGGCGCTCGCCAGCCGGGCGACCGCAGCGGGCACGCCCTGCCGTGCGCTGGCGAAGCGCGGCGACCAGCCGAGCTCGCGCTTGATGCGTTCGTTGGAGGTGCGCGCCGAGCGCACGACCGCCGTGACGGCGTGGCGGCCGGCCGCCAGCCGCGCGAGGCCCGCCGGGATCCGTCGCGGGCGGCCGACCCCCAGTGCCTCCGCCGTGAGCGCGACGAAGTCGTAAAGGGTGATCGGATCGTCGTCGGCCAGGTGGTAGAGCGCGCCGGCCGGCGCGTCCTCGACCGCGGCCACGAATGCGCCGGCCGCGTCGTCGACGTGCACGACGTCCCACCAGTTCCGGCCCGACCCGATGACGGCGAAGCGTCCCGGCTGGCGCAGGCGGCGGACGAACTCGTGCTCGTACCAGCCGCCGGGCCCGTAGACGTGCCCGGGCCGGATCACGACCGACGGCAGCCCGGATTCACGCAGCAGG
>JAWVFS010000008.1:0-19971 GCA_033855795.1 Solirubrobacteraceae bacterium
GGATGCCGCCGCCCATCAGCTCGAGGTCCGGGAGCGCGTCGAAGTCGCCGACAAGCCCGAAGTTCATCCCGCCGTTGTAGGACATGACGGCGACCGCCACCGAGCGCTTGCCGCCGAGGAACCCGACGGGATAGGAGCACTCCATCTCGCGCCCGAGCACGTACAGCGGGAACTGGGGGCCGGGCACGTTCGAAACCAGGAGGGTGTACATGCCGCGGGCGAAGTGCAGCCGGGAGGCCTGGGCCAGGATCGTGGGCGGCGCGAAGCGCTCCATGCCGATGATCGCCTCGGCGCCGAGCGCCTGCTTGGACTCCTTGAGCCCGTCCATCGTCCGCCTGACCGCCTGGAGGCGAGCCACGGGGTCCTCGATGTACACCGGCAGCGGGCACAGCACCTGCGTGAGCTGGTTGCCGAGCGCGCCGTGCTGCTCGCCGGTGCGCACCGACACCGGCACGATCGCGCGCAGCCGCATGCCCTCGGTTCGCACGCCGCGTGAGCGCAGGAACTCCTCCAGGCCCCCGGCGACGACCGCCAGGACGACGTCGTTGACGGTGCCTCCGAACGCGTCCTTGACCTGCTTGAAGTCCTCCAGCCGGCACGGCACGACGGCGAAGCGCCGGTGCGGCCCGGGCGGCACCGTGAGCGGCGTGGCGGCCGGCGGGTTCAGCCCCGCCCAGGCCACCTCGGCGACGCCCTGGACGATGTCGCGGACGCCCTCCAGCGCACGGCGCGGATGGGTCACCGCCCCGGCGGCGCGGCCCACGACCACTCCGCCGAGGTCGGCGAGGCCACGCACACCGCCGGCCACCAGCTCGGCCGGTGAGGGCTCGGGGTGCGGTGCCCACTCGGCGGGGGTCGGGTCCGCCCGGACCGGTACGGCGTCGAGGTCGAACAGGACCGTGAGCAGGTCCACCCCCGAGATGCCGTCGACGAGACAGTGGTGCGTCTTGACGATCAGCGCGAAGCGTCCGCCGGCGGCGCCCGTGCTGCCGCCCTCGGAGCCCTCGACCAGCCACATCTCCCACAGCGGTTTGGTGCGATCCAGCTGCTGGGAGAAGACGCGGCCGACCAGCCGCAGCAGCTGGTCCTCGCTGCCCGGCCGCGGCAGCCCGGTCTGCCGCACGTGGTAGGCGAGGTTGAAGTTGGGATCGTCGACCCACAGCGGGCGACCGGTCCGCAGTGGCGGGTTGCGCACCTTTTGGCGGTAGCGGGGCACCAGGTGCAGCCGGCTCCCCACATGGGCGAGGAGGTCCTCGTACGTTGGCGGCGGGCCGCTGAAGGTCGCCACGCAGCCGATGTGCATATGCGTGTTGGGCCCCTCCTGGAGCAGGAAGGAGGCGTCCACGGCGCTGAGCCGATCGAGGTGCTCCTGGGGCATCGCAACGACCCTAACGGGACCCCCGCGGTTGCATATGCTGAACGGTCAGCATAGACTCCCGGCTCCGCCAGCCACAGGGAGGATCGAGCATGCCCACCGATTCCGTGTCCAAGGCCGCGCTCATCACCGGATGCTCCTCCGGCATCGGGCGCGCCACGGCCAAGCACCTCGCAGACCGGGGCTGGACGGTGTACGCCAGCGCGCGGCGCCCCGAGTCGATCGCCGACCTCGAGCAGGCGGGCTGCAAGCTGCTTGCGCTCGACGTCAACCGCGAGGACTCGATGGTCGCGGCCGTGCGCCAGGTGGAGGAGGCCGAGGGCGCCGTCGGGGTGCTGGTCAACAACGCCGGCTACAGCCAGTCGGGCCCTGTGGAGGAGATTCCGCTGGACGACGTCCGCCGGCAGTTCGAGACCAACGTGTTCGGCCTCGTGCGGTTGTGCCAGCTCGTCCTGCCCGGCATGCGGCGCCAGAGCTGGGGAAAGATCGTGAACGTCTCCTCGATGGGCGGGAAGCTGGTGTTCCCGGGCGGCGGCTTCTACCACGGCACGAAGTTCGCGGTGGAGGCGATCAGCGACGCGCTGCGGTGGGAGGTGCGCGGCTTCGGCGTCGACGTCGTGATCATCGAGCCCGGGCTCATCAAGACCGAGTTCGGGAACGTGGCGGCCGGCTCCGTCGACGCCGCGCCCGCCGAGGGTCCCTACGGCGACTTCACCGCAGCGGTGGCCAAGACCACCAAGGAGGCCTACGAGGGCGGGCTCCCGGCCAAGCTCGGCGGCGGGCCCGAGACGGTGGCGCGCAAGATCGAGAAGGCGATCACCAGGCGCCGGCCCAAGCCGCGCTACAGCGTGACGGCGTCGGCCAAGCTCGCTCTCGCGCAGCGGCGAGTGCTGACCGACCGCATGTGGGACGGCGTCCTGCGCTCGCAGTTTCCGCAGCCCGGCCGCGGCTGAGGGTCGAAAACTCCCAATTTTGGGCGATCGCCCGCGATCGTGACGGCTTATGCTGCGTAGTCCGCAAGCCGACAAAGGAGTGGATGGCGGTGCTCTCGAGCGGCCGCCTGCGTGTCGCTCTCGAGCGCGCACAGGCCACCGGAGACGACCTGACAGGCGCGATGCGTCGCGGCATCGGCCTGTCGCAGCTCACGCGCGAGATCTACCGCGCCGAGCGCCACGAGTCGGATCTCGTGGTCGCGCTCGTTGCGCTCGACGGTCTACCCGAGATCAACCGCCGCGACGGTGGCGACGCGGGCGACCGCGTGCTGCGCCTCTTCGTCGAGCGCCTGTTCAACTACATGCGGCCGTACGACCTGGTCGTCCGAGTCGGCGGCGACGAGTTCCTGTGCGTGCTTCCGGCCGCCGAAGCCGAGACCGCCCGGGTCCGCCTCGCCCTCGTAGCGGCGGATAGCTGGGACGGCATCCCGACGCCGCCGTTCAACCTCGGCGTTGCCTCGGTGGAGCACGGCGATACGGCGGAGGCCATGCTCGCCCGCGCCGGCGCCGACCTGCGCGCTCACGCGGCGCCCTAGGTCGCGCAGTCGGCCGGAGGGCCCAGGCGGCGCAAGATGGCCGCCAGCTGGCGCACCTGCGTGGCCGTCAGGCGATCGAGGAAGTGCTCGCGCACCGCAGCCTGGAAGGTCCGCTCGATGTCCGGCAGCGCCGCGCGGCCGGCGTCGGTGATGACGACGTGCGAGACCCGGGCGTCCGTGTCGCACGCAACGCGCTCGACGAGCCCCAACGCCGACATCCCGTCGACGACCCGGGACACGCGGCTGGGGCTGATCATCACGGCGGCACCGAGCGCGCCGATGGAGAGGTGGCCCTCCTCGGCGTTGGCGAGGCGGTAGAGAACCTCGTGGGAGCTGCAGCTGAGCCGATGAGCCGCGAAGAGCTCGGCGTCCACGGCGCGCACCAGCCCGGCCTGGGCGTTGAGGACTCCGAACCAGGCGTCGATCTCGTCGGCGGAGAGGTGGGGCGCGGCGGTGGCGGCGGCGGCGGGCATGAGACAAGCGTAGCGGCGGCGACACCGGCGGGACAAATATATGCGCGCGCACGCATCTCTGCTAGAGTAATGATTGTTTAGTCAACTATCACAGCATGGGAGATGCGCGATGACCACCACGACCACGGCCGCCTCGGCCACCACACTCAGGACCGGCCTCCCGGTCGGGACCTGGCAGATCGACCCGGTCCATTCGAGCCTCGAGTTCCAGGTACGAAACATGGGCCTCGTCACCGTGAAGGGGTTCTTCGCGGACTTCGAGGGCTCGCTCGAGGTCGATGAGGACGGACAGGCTCAGGCCTCGGGCACCATCCAGGCCGCCAGCGTCCACACCCGTTCGGAGAAGCGGGATGAGCACCTGCGGGCGCCCGACTTCTTCGACGTCGAGCAACACCCGGAGATCGGCTTCAGCGTCACCGGCGTCGAGCCGGACGGTGAGACCCTGAAGGTGCATGGCGCACTGACCATCAAGGGCATCACCCGGCCGGTCGAGCTCCGCGCCGAGGTCACGGGCGCCGGCCCCGATCCCTGGGGCGGCGAGCGCGTTGGCGTCGCAGCCTACGGCGAGGTCGACCGGCGCGACTTCGACCTCCACTGGGACGTTCGCACGCCAACGGACGTGCCCCTCGCGAGCCACAAGGTGAAGATCGAAGCCCAGATCGGCGCCGTCAAGCAGTCCTGACCGCCGACGGTCGTCGCGGTCATATGAGGGTGCGGGCGGCCGCCAGGATGAAGGCGGCCGCCTTCGCCGCCTCATAAAGTCAATAAACTCAATCAAGTTTATGCATATTATGCGCGGTGCCGATATTCACTCGGTATCGGCGCCGCCATGATCGAGACCGACGTCCATCAGCACCTCTGGTCCGAGAAGCTCCTCGGGCTGCTGGCCTCGCGTACGCGTCCGCCCCTGCTCCGCCGCGCGGGACGCGAGTGGGCCCTACGGATCGACGGCGAGCCCGAGGTGACGGTGGAGCTCGCGGCCCACGACCCGGAGGCTCGCGCACGAGACCTCCGCGACGCCGGGATCGAGCGCGCGCTCGTCTGCGCCTCGAGCCCCGTGGGGATCGAGGCCCTGCCGCCCGAGGAAGCGGCTCCGCTGCTCGATGCGCACAACGACGACACCCTCGCGCTGGGCGAGCCGTTCGACGCGTGGGGCGCCGTGGCGCTCGGCCACGCGGACGCCGGCGCCGCCGGCGTCGATCGCCTGCTCGACCGCGGCGCGGCCGGAATCTGCCTGCCCGCCACGGCGCTCGCCACCCGCACCGGCCTGGCGCGCTGCGCCCAGGTGCTCGACGGCCTCGAGCGCCGGTCGGCACCGTTGCTCGTCCACCCGGGACCGGCGCCCTGGGGCGCGCGACTCCGCGGTGCCGACGACGTCCCGGAGTGGTGGCCGGCGCTCACCGACTACGTGGCGCAGATGAACGCGGCCTGGCATGCCTTCGTGGCCTGGGGCCGCCCGGCGCATCCCGAGCTGCGCGTGGTGTTCGCGATGCTCGCCGGCGGCGCGCCGCTCCATCTCGAGCGGCTCGACGCGCGCGCTGGCCCCGTCGACTCGGCGCACGATCCGGGCGTCTTCTACGACACCTCCTCCTACGGCGCCCGCGCGATCGACGCGATGGTTCGCAGCGTGGGAATCGACCAACTCGTCCACGCCTCGGACAGCCCGGTGATCGGCCGTCGCGGCGCGCCCCCGCTCGGCGACGCCGCCGAAGCCGCGATGCGTGTGACGAACCCGGCGCGACTGCTCGGCGAACACGCCCGCACCGAGGCCCGGCGCCCGGCGGTGGCGGCATGATCGCTCGGCCCGCCGGTCGCGACCTCGCGCGTCCCGAACTGCGCGACCTCGTCCGCGGGATCGCGACCCGCCCGGAGCTGTGGTCCCACCTCGTCCGCCACGACCGCGAAGCGCGCGTGTACGAGGAGCTGCTGCGCGACCAGCACGTGGCGGTGTGGTTGATCTGCTGGATGGAGGATCAGGACACCGGTTTCCACGACCACGACCTCTCCGACGGCGCCGTCGCGGTTGCGGGCGGGCGGGTACGCGAGGATCGCCTGGTGCTCGGTGGCACGCCGTCGAGCCGGACCTTCGAGCGCGGCGAAGCCTTCGACTTCGCGGCGCCGGACATCCACCGCGTACTGCATGCCGGCGCCGGCCCGGCGATCACGATCAACGCCTACTCGCCGCCGCTGTGGCGAATGGGCGCCTACGAGGTCAAGGCGACGGGCGAGCTCCAGCGGCACTCGATCTCCTACGCGGAAGAACTTCGCCCTCTCGCCGCCGGATCGGTAGGCTAACCGCGCCTGACCCCTACTCGGGCCACCGGCCCGGGAGTGTTTTGCCCGCCAGGCACAACACGTAAGTCCTGGGGCTCTTAAGCAGTCAGGGGGGTCGGAGCGCAGCCACGAGCGGGCTCGAAGGGCCCGCTCGTTCTGTGTTCGGGCGCAAACAGCAGAAAAACGTGCCGGTTTGGCATTCGATACGTGCGAGTAACCCCAATAGGGCATACGGTTATCAGGATTGGTTTGTCATCTAAACGACGACGGGGGTGGGGCGCCTTCGCCCCTGGAGGACCATGAGTCAAGCTGTTGCAGGGACCGTCGGCGGCAAGAGCCGGAAGTCCGGATCCGAGCGCCCCTTCTGGCGAGAGGCCCTCGCCCCGTACGCCAAGCCGAAGGTCAGTCGCAGCCTGCTGGATGTCGCGACCTCGGTGCTGCCCTACCTGGCGCTGTCGTACCTGATGTACCTGACGCTGAACGTCTCGTACCTGCTGGTGCTCGTCATCGCCGTGCCCGCTGCCGGGTTCCTGCTGCGCACCTACATCCTCTTCCACGACTGCACGCACGGGTCGTTCCTGCCGACGAAGCGCGGCAACGCGTGGCTGGGCGTCGTACTCGGGCTGATCGTCTTTTCGCCGTTCCATAGCTGGCGGCACAATCACGCGGTCCACCACGCCACGTCCGGCGACCTCGATCGCCGCGGTGTCGGGGATGTGCCCACGTTGACGGTCGCCGAGTACTACGCCATGCCGTGGCGCAAGCGGCTGGGCTACCGCCTGTTCCGCAACCCGCTCGTGATGTTCGGGATCGGGCCGATCTGGGCGCTGATGGTGGCCCCTCGCTTGGTGCACCGCTCGGACCGCCCGCGCCTGCGCCGCAGCATCATCGCCACGAACGTGGCCCTTGCGGTGATCGTCGCCGGGCTCTGCTGGCTCATGGGCTGGCAGGAGTTCCTGCTCGTGCAAATGCCCACGGCCTGGCTGGCCGGAGCCGCGGGCGTCTTCCTGTTCTTCGTGCAGCACCAGTTCGAGGACGCGTACTGGGAGAGCTCGGACGGCTGGAGCTACGCGGACGCCGCACTGCAGGGGAGCTCGTACCTCAAGCTCCCGAAGGTGCTCCAGTTCTTCACCGGCAACATCGGCGTGCACCACGTGCACCATCTCAGCGCCCGAATCCCCAACTACAACCTGCAGCGGGCCCACGACGCAAACCCGATCTTCCACGGGGTACCGACACTGTCCCTCTGGGATGGCCTGCGGACCGTGCGGCTCAAGCTCTGGGACGAGGACGGCGGGCGCCTGGTGACCTGGACGCAGGCGCGCAGGGCAGCCGGCGCTCGCTGAGCCCCGGACGGGCCCCTCGCGGACATGGCCGAACGCGCGGACCTCGAGTTCACCTACTCGCTGATCGACCGCATCTTCCGGCTCAGCCTGGGGGAGCTGGCGGACTTCAGCGGAGCCAAGTACGACGGTGACTTCTCGCTGAGCCTCGAGGAGGCGCAGCGGCGCAAGCACGACTACGTCGCCGAGCAGATCGGGATCGGGCCGGACCGTCGCGTGCTCGACCTGGGGTGCGGGTGGGGCCCGCTGCTCGATTACATCCGCCGCCGCGGCGCGACGGGGGTCGGCGTGACGCTGTCATCGGCCCAGGCGGCCGCCTGCCGGCGAAACGGCCTCGACGTCCACGTCCAGGACGCCCGGCAGGTCGGCCGCGACACGTTCGGCGGGTTCGACGCCGTGGCGAGCCTCGGGGCCTTCGAGCACTTCTGCTCTCCGGAGGAGTTCCGTGCCGGGAAACAGGACGAGGTCTACCGCGACCTGTTCGGCAAGATCGCAAGCGTGCTCCCCGACAACGGGCGGCTGTACCTGCAGACGATGGTGTTCGGGCGCAACATGCTTCCCGCGGACCGGATCGACGACATCGACATCCGTGCCCCGCGGGACTCGGACGAGTGGTATCTCGCGCTCATGGGCCGCCAGTTCCCGGGCTCGTGGCTTCCCTTCGGCCAGGAGCAGATCATCCGTACGGCGGAGCCGCACTTCCGGCTCGTGTCGAGCGAGAGCGGCCGCCTGGACTACATCGAGACCATTCGCCAGTGGCGCAAGCGATTTGGCGAGCCGAGCCTGCAGAAGTACCTGCTCAAGCTGCGGCTCATCCCGCGCTGGCTCACCAGCGCGGACTTCCGGCTCGCCTTCACCTCCGGCGTCAGCGCCAACAGCGTGTGCTTCGAGCGCGAGCTGCTGGACCACTTCCGGCTGGTCTTCGAGCGCCCGGCCTGACCGCTGCTACGGGATGAGCCTCTCGACGCGGTAGCTGCGGGTTCCCCGAGGGGTCTCGACGGCGACCGCATCGCCGGGGGCACGGCCGAGAAGCGCACGGGCCACAGGAGACTCCGCCGACAGCTTGCCCTCGGCGAGGTCGGCCTCGGTCGCGCCGACGATCGTCCAGGTGTGGACCTGGCCGCTCTCCTCGTCCATGACCTCGGCGGTGCGGCCGAAGGCGATGGTGGCGCCGCTCGCGTCGGCCTCGACGACGACCGCGTTGCGCAGGCGTTGACGAAGGCGCTGGATCTTCGTCTCCAGGTGCGCCTGGTCCTCCTTGGCGATGTGGTAGTCGGCGTTCTCCTTGAGGTCGCCGAGCTGACGCGCCGCATTGATGCGCTCGGCCATCGCCTGGCGTCCGCCGGTCTCGAGGTCCTCGAGCTCGGCTCTCAGTACCTCCAGGCCGTCGGCCGTGATCGCTTCGCCCTCGGGAGTCGACGGGCTCATGCCTCGAATCATGGCGAATGCGCGCTCGAACCGGAGTTCCTGGCCCAATACCTCAGAAACAGGGTAATGCTGGAGCGCCGAACCGCCGATGCACCTCTGATGAAACCGGCGACCGGACAGGTGTCGTGTTCCATGGCGAGCACCCTGCTGGGGCACGTGCGTGGGGCGCGTGGCGAGGAGGGCGTCCAAGAACTGCTCGAGATGGCCGGGGTCGAGCATTCGCCGACCTATCTCGCCGATGTCGCGAACTGGATCTGGTACGAGGAGGCGATCGCCCTCTTCGAGGCCGCCCGGACGCTCCTGAACGACGACAAGATCGCGCGCCGGGTCGGGGAGGAGACGGTGCGCCAGCATGCCGGCACGCTCGTGGCCACCGGTCTGCGCTCACTCGGTTCCCCGGAGGCCATCTACGAGCAGCTGACCGTGGCGGTCTCGAAATTCAGCACCGTGACGGAGCTGGAACCGATCGAGGTGGCTCCGGGACGCGCGGTCATCTGCGCTCGCGCCAGGCCGGGATTCCAACGCCACCCGCTCCTCTGCGACTGGACCGCGGGCCTGATGTCGCAGCCGCCGGTGCTCTTCGGATTGCCGCCGGGAAGGGTCGTGGAGTCGCGCTGCGAGCCTCGCGGCGACGACCACTGCCTTTACACCGTGACCTGGGACGCCGAGCGGGCGGCCAAGGCCGCCGATCCGCACGAGCTCGTGACCGCGCTGGAGGCCCAGCTGGTCGCGATGACAGAGCGGCTCGAGAACATGTACGCCACAGCGCGCGACCTGATCGCACCCGACGACGTCGACGCGGCCCTCGCGCGCATCACGGACCGGGCGGCGACCGCCGTGCGCGCCCCCCAGCACCTGCTGGCGGTTCGGACCGGCCGCGACGGTCGGCTCCACGTCCACCACCGCGGCCTGGGTGACCAGGACCCCGACGCCGCGGCGCGTGCGCTGCTCGAGGCCGAGGGCACCGATGAGGACGAGACCCGGCTGGTGGCCGAGGTCGCGTCCCCGACCCGCTACTACGGACGCCTGATGGCCGAGTCGCTGAGCGGGGGGTTCTTCCCTCACGAGCGCGAGCTCTTCGACGTGTACGCGCGCTACGCCGCGTCGGTGCTGGACACCGCGACGGCGCTGGACGACGCTCGACGCCGGCATCGGGAGTCACAGGCGCTGCTCGAGCTCTCGAAGGCGATCGCCATCGTCCGCTCGGGCGACGAGCTCGCCCGGCGGCTCGCGGACGCCGCGCCGGCGGTCGTCGACTGCGACCGCGTGGCGGTCTTCCTCTGGAGCGAGCCGGAGGGGGCTCTGACCTGTCGCGCCATTACGGAGCTCAGCGGGGAGTTCGAGGACGAGCCCGGCGATCTCCTCGTCCGTCCCGCCGACACTCCCGCGCTGGCGGACATGATCGAGAACCCGGAGCCCGGCCCTCAGTACTTCGAGCCCGATACGCCGGACGAGTTCGTCAGCCGAGTCATGCGCCGGATGGGCAGTCGCGCAATGCTGGTCGTGCCGATCATCGCGCACAGTCGCTTCTACGGCGTGATGAACGTCAGCGTGACGGACCGCCCGGACCGGCTGAAGCCCAGCCCCGAGCTGAACGACCGCCTCGCCGGCGTGGTCGCGCAGGCGGCGACCGCGCTGGAGAACGCGCGGCTGATGGAGACGATGGCGCATCAGGCGAGCCACGACAGCCTGACGGGGCTGCTCGGCCACCGGGCCTTCCACGAGGCGCTGAAGGAGAAGCTGCGCGAGAGCACCGCCACCGGCGTCTTCACCCTGGCCACGATCGACATCGACGACTTCAAGCTGGTCAACGACCTGCACGGCCACCCCGTCGGGGATCAGGCGCTCCAGCAGGTGGCGGACGCGCTGCAGGACAGCGTGCGCGACCAGGACCTCGTGTTTCGCGTCGGCGGCGAGGAGTTCGCCGTGCTCCTGCCGGGCCTGACCGCGGAGGACGCACTGCCGGTGGCCGAGCGCCTCCGGGCCACGGCCACCCGCAAGACGTTCGCGCCGCCGCTCCACGTGAGCATCGGGCTCGCATCCTGGCCGGAGGACGGTGCCGACCGAAATAGCCTGCTCGAACGTGCCGACGCCGCCCTGTACGCGGCGAAGGACGCAGGCAAGGACCGCACGAGCCTGGCCTCTGCGGCCAGTTCGTAGGCGCCGACCCTATTTCGGACGACTCAGCTCCCGCCGTCGTCGACCCAGCGCCCGGCGTCGAGGTGCGTATGCGCCAGCGTCGCATCCCGGCGGGTCATCGCGGAGAGCACGCGCCCGACCAGCTGCTCACGGTCGCCCGGCGCGATCTCGAAAGCCCGGTCGCCCTGGGCCAGGTCGAAGGCACGGAAGCCGACCAGCTCGACCAGCTCGGTCGCCGGCTCCAGCTCCAGGCCGCAGACAGGGCACAAACCGTCGAAGAGCGTCACCTCCGGGCTCTCCCTGCGTAGCCGGATCCTGCACGGTGCGCATTTGACGTAGGGCACGGGCGGCCCCTTCCGGTAGACGTTGTACGGCCATGGTAGCATGACATCGAAAGCTAGAAATAGACTTCTAGTGATGACCCAAGGATCCGACATGCCCTCATGGACCTTCCTCAGCAACCACGCCCAGGTGCTGCTCTGCATCGCCAACGATCCCGGCGTCCGGCTGCGCGAGATCGGCGATCAGGTGGGGATCACCGAACGCGCCGTACACCGGATCGTCCGCGAGCTCGATGAGGCCGGGTATCTGGCCAGGAGACGTGACGGTCGACGCAACCGCTACACGATCAGCCAGAACTTGCCTCTACCGGATCGGGTCGTCCGCAACCAGAAGATCGGCGACCTCCTCAAGATCCTCTCCGCACCGACCGGGCAATCCGCCTGACGATCCTCGGCGCCGCCGGGCGCCGCGCCGGACCTCACGTTTTGCTCAGCCCGCGCGTCATGTCGAGCATGGCGTCCGTCCAGATTCCCACCCCCCTCGGTCCGCTGGCGGCCGAAGCGCGCGACGGCCGGCTCGTGGCGCTGCGTTTCGACGCGCACGCCGCCGGCGGCGGCCCGAGTGGAGAGCTGCGGGCCGCCGCCGAGCAGCTCGGCGAGTACTTCGCCGGGCGGCGCCGGACGTTCGACGTCGCGCTGACCCTGCCGGAAAACCCGTTCGACCGGCGCGTGCTGGAGGCCCTACGGCGGATCCCCTACGGCGAGTCGACGACCTACGGGCGGCTCACGACGCGCCTCGGGCTTCCGGCCGGCCACGTGCGCCGGGTCGGCGGCGCCATCGCCCGCAACCCGCTGGCGATCGTCATTCCCTGCCACCGCGTGCTCGGGGCCGACGGGAGCCTGACGGGATACGCGGGGGGCCTGGAGCGCAAGGCGCGGCTGCTCGCCCTCGAGGCGCCGCAGCTGCAGCTCTGATTGGCCGATTTCCCGTGCAGGGGATACCGTGCGGTGTATGTCCGGCGAGCATCAGCCGCTGCTCCTCGTCCAGGGGCGCAACCTCATCACCGGGCTTGCGCTCCCGGCGCTTCTGACCGACCCCGACGGCGGGCTGCTGTTCTTCAACGACGCGGCGGCGGAGCTGCTGGGCCGAGCCTTCGAGGAGGTCGGTCGCCTGCCCCGGGAGGAGTGGGCGCGGCAGTTCGGACCCTTCGACGAGGAGGGCAGACCCATCGCCACGGACCATCTGCCTCTCGGGAACGCCCTGCGGGAAGGGCGCCCCGCGCAGGGCCGATTCCACGTGCGCCTGGCCGCAAACGGCGAGCTTCGCGAGGTCGAGGTCAGCGCCCTCCCGCTGCTCGAGCCCGACCACTACGAGGGCGCGCTGGTGGTGTTCTGGCCGGTCGAGGAAGCCGCGTCGGGCACGAGCTAGGGCGGCATGCGGGTCAGGTTCTGGGGGGTCCGGGGGTCGGTCCCGGTCCCCAACAAGCACATGCTGGGCTACGGCGGCAACACCTCCTGCGTCGAGGTCACGCTGGCCGACGGCACGGAGATCATCCTCGACGCCGGCACGGGCATTCGGGAGCTGGCAGCGGCCCGCATCCCCCATGCCAGCACGGTGCAGATCCTGCTCACCCACCTGCATCTCGACCACATCCAGGGCCTGCTCTTCTTCGGCCCCTTCTTCGATCCCACCAGCGAGATCACCGTGTACGGCCCGCCGGCGCCGGGCCCGAATCTCGATCAGCGGCTCGCCCGCTACCTCTCGGCGCCCCTCTCTCCGGTCGACCTGCGCGAGCTTCCGGCGCGCGTCGAGTTCGCTCCCTGTCCCCACGCTGAGTGGAAGGTTGGCGGCGCCCGAATTCGGGCCGCCACCGTCGCTCACCGCGGCGTGACCCTGGGGTACCGCATCACCGAGGGCGATACCACGCTGTGCTACCTACCCGACCACGAACCGGCGCTCGGAGCGAGACTGGCGGATGCCGAATCGGGCTGGATCTCCGGCATCGGCTTGGCGGACGGCGCCACGGCCGTCATCCACGACGCCCAGTACACGGACGACGAGTACGCGGCCCACGTCGGGTGGGGACACAGCCGCGTGTCCGACGCCGTCACGTTCGCTGCGCGCGCCCGAGCGCAGCGGCTGATTCTGTTCCACCACGATCCCAGCCACGACGACGCGCAGCTCGATGAGTTAGAGGGTGCGGCTCGGCGGAGCTGGGAGGAGGCGGACGGTGACCCCACGACCCTCCTGATGGCGGCCGAGGGCACCACGCTCGAGCTCTAGAAGACCCCTCCGAGCCACCTGCGGAGCTTTGGAGTAGGCCGCGCGATTCGCGGCGTACAGCAATCGGGGGATGCCGCGGCACGTCCAGGCACCCGATACCAAGTAGGTGACGCTCCTCCTCGCGACCAAATGGCTGCTCGGCGCCAGCTTTGCCCTGTGGGCGTTGCTGACGTTCTTCGTGGTCGTCCGCAAGTACGGTCGCGACCGCCGCGAGGCCAGGAGCACGCAGCGTCGCGCCCTGCTCGAGCGGCTGGCTCGGGACGGCGACGTCGACGAGCTGGCGGAGGTGCTGCGTCCCGCTGCGCGCGACCTGGACGCGCAGGTCGACGTCGACGCGGCAATCGCGCGTGTGCGCCCCGACCTCAATGCGTACCGGCTTGCGCGGGTCCGCGCCGCGGCTCACGCGAGTGGACTCGAGAGCGCGCTGGTCGACCAACTCGGCGACCGGGATCCGGTCGCCCGCGGCGAGGCGGCGCTGGTACTGGCCCGGCTGGGTCATCAGCTGGCCACCCATCGCATCGCCGGGCTGCTGAGCGACCGGGATCCGGATGTGAGGCTCGCCGCGTGCCGCGCGCTGGCGCTGCTGGCCACCCAACAGGGCGCAGAGGCGCTGATCGCCGCTCTGGCCGAGCGGCAGATGCCGCCCGAGCGGATTGTCGAGCGCCTGGCCGCGCCCTGGGCGCTGCAAGCGACCCTGGACGCCCTGGCCAACGCCACGAGCTCTCTCCCCGTCGAAGCCCCAGCCCGCGGTGCGGGTCGGGCCATCCCGTTCCGCGCGAGTCTCGCGCGTGCGCTGGGCCTGGTGGGCGACCCGCGCGCCGGCTCGGCACTTCTGCAGCTGCTGCGCGGCGGCAGCGAGGAGGAGCAGGTCAACGCCGCCCGCGCGCTCGGCGAGGTGGGCTCGGACGAGGCGCCACGGGCGCTGGTCGACGCGCTGGGCTCGGCATCCTGGCCCGTGCGAGCGCAGGCCGCCACCGCGCTGGGCGCGCTGGGCTCGAGCGAGGCGGTACCTGCTCTGGCGGAGTGCCTCGGCGACGGGGCATGGTGGGTGCGGGCGAACGCCGCAGGCGCGCTGCGGGCTCTCGGCCCGTCGGGTCTGAACGCCCTGCGCCAAGCGCTGGACTCCGAGGACCGCTACGCGCGCGAGCGCGCGGGCGAGGCGCTTGCGCTGGAGGGGCTGCGCACGGGGGCGGCGGCATGACGCACTGGCTGATCGAGGCGCTCGTCGCCTTCAACGTCTTCATGCTCGTGTACCTGGCCGTGCTGGACACGGTCTACACGGGGCTCGTGCTCATCGGCTGGCGCGCGGTGGAGGGCTATGTCCGGCGCCGCCCGCTACGCGATTACGCCACGGTCGCGACCTCCGAGCTGTCGATGCCGGTGTCGATCCTCTCGCCCGCGTACAACGAGGAGGCGGTCATCGTGCCGTCGGTTCGATCGCTGCTCGAATCCCAGTTCGTCGAGCTGGAGGTCGTGATCATCAACGACGGCTCCACGGACGGCACCCTGGCCGCGCTGCAGCGCGAGTTCGACCTGGTCAAGGTCGAGCGCATTCCCCGCGCGAACCTGCCGACCAAACCGGTCCGCGGCGTCTACATCTGCCCCCACGATCCGCGCGTGGTGGTGATCGACAAGGAGAACGGCGGCAAGGCCGACTCGCTCAACGCGGGCATCCGCTACGCCGTCTATCCGCTGTTCTGCGCGATCGACGCCGACACGATGCTCGACCCCGGTGCGCTGTCACGCCTGGTGTGGGAGTTCCAGGCATCGCCGGAGACCGTCGCCGCGGGCGGCATCGTGCGCGTCATCAACGGCTCTGACGTACGCGACGGGAAGCTCGTCGAGGTGAAGATGCCGCGCGGCCTGCTGGTGAACATGCAGATCGTGGAGTACCTGCGCGCGTTTCTCGGCGGTCGGATCGCATGGTCGCGCCTGGGGATGCTGCTGATCATCTCGGGCGCGTTCGGTCTGTTCCGTCGCGATGTGGTGGTGGAGGCGGGCGGCTACGACACGACCACGGTCGGGGAGGATGCCGAGCTCATCCTGCGGCTGCACCGGCTCCGTCGTGAGCAGCGTAAGCCGTGCCGCATCACCTTCTTCCCGGACCCGATCTGCTGGACCGAGGCGCCCTCGTCACTGCGCGTGTTGACGCGCCAGCGCGACCGTTGGCAGCGTGGCCTGATCGAGATGCTCCTACGACACCGGCGCATGCTCCTGCGGCCCCGCTACGGGGTCGTCGGCATGCTCGCGCTGCCGTACTTCGTCATCTTCGAGCTGCTGGGTCCCGCGATCGAGGTGGTCGGGTACGTCAGCATCGCGGTCTCGCTGGCCCTCGGCGTCATCTCACCCACGTTCGTGCTGGTGTTCCTGGCCCTGTCGGTGTGTTACGGCATGGCGCTGTCCTTCTGCGTCGTGTTGATGGAGGAGCGGGCCTTCCGCCGCTATCCCGACTGGCGCTGCCTACGCCGGCTGGTCCTCGCCGCCCTCGTGGAGAATTTCGGGTACCGCCAGCTGATGGCGCTCGTGCGCGCCCGGGCGTGGTGGACAATTCTGCGTCGTGGCGACGGCTGGGGTGAGATGACTCGCGTGGGCTTTGGTCCGACGGCCCCGACACCCGAGGTCGACCCGGTCGCGACGCCGTCCAGCGCCTCGGTTTGAGGGGCGTCAAACGACCGGGTCGGTAGCCGCGCCGAGCTCGGCCAGGCGCCGCTCGAGCAGCCGCCGCTCGGCGTCGTCGTGGGCCAGCGCCAGCGCGCGGCGATAGGCGTCGCGGGCCTCTGCGGTACGACCGAGGCGCCGCAGCAGCTCGCCTCGCGTCGAGTGGAGGTAGCGGTAGTCCTCGAGGGCGAGGCGATCGGCGATGTCGAGCCCAGCCTCGGGACCCTGCGCCTCGGCGACCGCGTCCGCCCGGCTCAGCTCGACGACCGCCGAGTCGGTGAGGCGGGAAAGCTCGCCGTAGAGGGCGGCGATTTGGGGCCAGTCGCGGGGCTCGTCGGCGTGCAGGGACGCGATCGCCGCCTGCACGACGTAGGGACCGCGGCCGTGCAGGGCCAGTGCCCGGTCGAGCACCGCCCGCCCGTCGGCGATCTGCGCCGTGTCCCAGAGCGAGCGGTCCTGCTCGGCGAGCAACACCAGATCGTCGCCCCGAAACCGCGCCGCGCGGCGGGCGTCGAGCAGCAGCATCAGCGCCCGCAGACCGTGCACCTCCGGCTCGTCGGGCATCAGCTCGGCGAGCGACCGCCCGAGCCGGAGCGCCTCGGCCGCGAGCTCGCGCCGGCCGGCGTAGCCCTCGTTGAAGATCAGGTAGACGACCGCGAGCACGGCGACGAGCCGATCGGGCAGGAGGTGGTCGGGAGGCACCCGGAACGGGATCCCGGCGGCCTTGATCTTGCGCTTCGCCCGCACCAGTCGCTGGGCCATCGTCGGTTCGGGCACCAGGAACGCGCGGGCGATCTCGCCGGTGGTCAGGCCGCCAAGCGTCCGCAGCGTGAGAGCGACCTGCGCGTCGGTGGCGAGTGCCGGGTGACAACAGGTGAAGACGAGCTCGAGTCGCTCATCGGGAAACGTCGTCTCGTCCACCGTGTCCTCCACCGCCTCCGGTATCTCGAGCAGCCGGGTCTTCGCGACCAACGTGCGATCGCGCCGAATGCGGTTGATCGCCCGATTGCGCGCCGTCGTCAGCAGCCAGGCGCCCGGGTTGGCGGGGACGCCGTCGCGTGGCCAGCGCTCCGCGGCGATCGCGAACGCCTCCTGCGCGGCTTCCTCGGCGACGTCGAAGTCGCCGAGGAAGCCGATCATCGCAGCGAGGACGCGCCCCCACTGGTCGCGGAAGACCTGCTCGAGAATCGTTACCGCTCCACCACCGGACGCACCTCGATTGCCCCGCCCATGCGGGCCGCCGGGATGCGGGAGGCCAACTCGATCGCGGCGTCGAGGTTGTCGGCCTCGAGGAAGAGAAAGCCGCCAATCGCCTCCTTGAGCTCGACGAACGGGCCGTCGGTGGTCAGCGTCTTTCCGTCCTTCACCCGCACGGTGGTCGCCGTGTCCGGGTCCGCGAGTTGGACGCCCGGGCTGACGCCCGGGTTCTCGTTGATCGCCTGGTAATCGGCGTAGACCGCCTGCTGCTCGTCTTCGGACAGCCGCCCCCACGCGTCCCGGTCGCGCGGCGTCGGGGTGTCGCCCTGATGGATCAGAAGCATGTACTTCATCGGTTCCTCCTTGTGGGAATGGTTGCCCATAGGACAAACGGGGAGCGGTGAAATCGACACCCGCAATGTAAGAATCACCGTGACGGTGTCGCCGACCACGCTAGGCTCGCGGCCGAGGTGGTCAATGGCTGAACGAGACCCGCGCGTGCTGGCGATCGACGCCGGCGGGACGATGACCGACACGTTCATCGTCGACGGCGCCGGCAGTTTCGTCGTCGGCAAGGCGCAGTCGACCCCCGACGACGAGTCGATCGGCTTCATGGAGTCAGCGCGCGACGCGCTCGAGCAATGGGACTCGAGCCCCGACGAGTCGTTCGGGCGCATCGCCTCGGGCATCTACTCGGGCACGGCGATGCTCAACCGGCTGCTCTCGCGCACCGGACGCAACATCGGCGCGATCGTTACGGCGGGCAACGAGGACTACCTGCGGATCGAACGTGGGATCCAGACCTACCTCGGCTTCTCGTATTCCGACCGCCTCCACATCGCGACCCACTACCACAACGAGCCGATCGTCCCGCGCGACCAGATGAAGGGGGTCCGGGGGCGGATCGACGTCATGGGCACCGAGGTCCTGCCGCTGCGCGAGCAGGACGTCCGTGATGCTGCGGTCGAGCTCCTCGACGCCGACGTCGAGGGAATCTGCATCTGCCTTCTGTTCGGGTACCGCAATGCCGAGCACGAGCTGCGCGCGGCGGAGATCGTCGCCGAGGTCAAGGCCGAACGGGGTGTGGACGGCGAGGTGCCGGTCTACCTGGCCTCGGAGCTCTACCCGCTGCGCCGCGACCTCCCGCGGCTCAACTCGACCCTGATCGAGGCGTACGCCGCCGAGCCCTCGCGCGGCGCGATGCAGAAGGTCCGCGAGGAAACGAAGAAGGCGGGCGCCGCGTTCGAGCTCCGGGTCATGGCCTCGCACGGGGGCACGATCTCGATCGAGGCCAGGGAGCTGGCGACGACGCTCGTGTCCGGGCCGATCGGCGGCGTCGTCGGCGGCCAGGCGCTGGCGGAGCGCATGGAGCTCTCGAATGTCCTCTGCACCGACATCGGCGGCACCTCGTTCGACATCGCGCTGATCACCGACGGGCGCTTCGACATCACTCCGACCCCGGACATCGCCCGCTTCATGCTCAACATGCCGCTCGTCAGGATCGATTCGATCGGCGCCGGGACCGGCTCGTTCGTCCGTGTCAACCCGAACTCGAACCGGCCCGAGCTCGGCCCCGACTCCGCCGGCGCACGGATCGGCGTCTGCTGGCCCGAGGGCGGTCTCGAGACGGTCTCGATCACCGACCTCAACGTCGTCCTCGGGCGCGTCAATCCCGACTATTTCCTCGGCGGGGAGATCCAGCTCGACCCCGAGCGCGCGCGCGCCGAGGTCGAGCGCCAGGTCGCCCAACCGCTCGGGCTGGAGGTCGCCGACGCCGCCGCCGGGGTGATCGAGCTCTTCGAGCAGACGCTGCGAAACGAGGCCGTCGGCCGCATCCTCGGCAAGGGCTACTCGCCCGCCGACTACGCGCTCCTCTGCTACGGCGGCGGCGGGCCGCTCCACGTCGCCGGCTACACCGAGGGGGTCGCCTACCGCGACGTCCTCGTTCCCGCCTGGGCGGCCGGCTTCTCCGCCTACGGCTGCGCCTGCGCCGACTTCGAGTACCGCTATGACCAGACGATCGACATGCCGATCCTCCCGACCGCGGACGAGATGGAGAAGGCGGGGATCGGGTTCATGGTTTCCGGCGCCTGGCAGGGACTCGAGGAGCGGGTCGCGGCCGAGTTCGCGAAGTCGGGGATCGAGCGCGACCGGATCACGTTCGCTCACGCGGCGCGGATGCAGTACTACGGCCAGCTCAACGACATCGAGATCGTCTCTCCCCACATGGAGATGGAGGAGGCCGAGCACGTCGACGCGCTGATCGACGCCTTCGAAGAGGCGTACTCGAAGGTCTACGCACGGTCGGCCCGCTCACCGGAGCTCGGCTACCTGATCACCCAGGCGATCGTCCACGGCTCGGTCGCGGTCGAGAAGCCGGCGCTGCCCCAGCTCGACGAATCTTCCGGCGACCCGGCGGTCTCTTCCACCCGCACGGTGCGCTGGCGCGACGGCGACGCCGAGACCTCGATCGTCCGGCTCGAGGATGTCGTTGCCGGACACGAGATCTCCGGTCCGGCGATCGTCGAGCACTCGGCGACGACGTTCGCGATCCCACCGGGGCGGGCGGCGAGGCTCGACGCCCACGGCATCTTTCATATGACAGGAGGCTGAGATGGCAATCGTCGACGCGACACGCGAGCTCGAGCCGCGCGAAGCCGCCGGCATCGGCTGGGATGGCAAGCGCCTCGACGAGATGCTCGCCACCTCCGAGCGACTGTTCGCCGAGACCGGCTCCTACTACGGCCTCACCGGGGAGCTGGCGCTCAAGGATTCGAAGCCGATCGAGTACGAGAAGCTCTTCAGCCGGCTGCGCGGCGGCCTCGTCTCGGCGCGCGAGACGGCGCTCAACATCTCGGCCTCGCCGATCGTCCGCGAGCTCGGCGAGCTCTGCTTCGCGCTCTACACCCCGGAGGGCGATTCGATCGCCCTCTCGACCGGGATCATCGTCCACGTCCACACGATGTCGGACGCGATCAAGTACATGGTCCG
>JAWVFS010000009.1:0-3283 GCA_033855795.1 Solirubrobacteraceae bacterium
ACGACCTCATGAACGGGATCTGGACCGACTTCTCACGCATGATCTTCAACGTCGAGGTGTCGGTCGAGGGCGACAACGGCGCGGGCGGCGGAGCCTCGCCGATTCCGACCAGCCCGGGCGCGGGCTCGTCCTCGACGGCCTCGGGGCGCGTGTCCTACTCCGGTGGCGGCCCGGTCGGCGGCGCCGAGGCCCTCGCGGTGGCCTCGGCCGAGGCCGGTGCCGCGGCGGCGGCCTACGAGGACGGCGAGGTCTCCGAGCAGGAGATGTCCATGCTCCCGCAGCCGGTCGAGCAGCGCCACGTCGACGAGCACGAGCAGATCGGCCGGAACGATCCCTGCTGGTGCGGGTCGGGCAAGAAATTCAAGAAGTGCCACGGGGCGTAGCCGCGCGGATGGCCACCACGCCCGCCTCGGAGCCGACGCCGCAGCGCCTGGCGGCGATACGCGACCAGCTCAAGCTGCTCGCGGACTACCTTTGACCCGGCTGAGCTGAAGCGGCGCGCGACCGCGCTCGAGGAGCAGATGGGCGCGCCGGGCTTCTGGGACGACCAGGAGCGCGCGGCTCGGGTCAGTGCCGAGCACTCCCGCGCCACGCGCAAGCTCGAGGAATTCGAGCGTCTGCAGGCCGACGTCGAGGACCTCGACGGGCTGGCCGAGCTGGCCGAGGAGGACCCCGACCTTTCGCGGGAGTTCGACGAGCAGATCGTCTCGGTCGAGCGGCGTCTCGCCGCGCTCGAGGAGGAACGGCTGTTCTCCGGCCGCTACGACTCGGGCGACGCTCTCGTGACGGTCAACGCCGGCGCGGGCGGCACCGACGCACAGGACTGGGCCGAGATGGTCCTGCGCATGGAGATGCGCTGGGCGGAGAAGCGCGGGTTCAAGGTCGAGCTGCTCGAGGTCAGCCCGGGGGAGGAGGCCGGGATCAAGTCGGCCACGTTCCGGGTGTCCGGCGACAACGCGTACGGCCTGTACTCGGCCGAGAAGGGCGTGCACCGGCTCGTGCGCCTCTCGCCCTTCGACGCCGCGAGCCGGCGCCAGACGAGCTTTGCCGGCGTCGAGGTGTCGCCGGTCGTGGACGCCAGCGCGGACGTGAAAATCGACGACGAGGACCTGCAGGTCGACACCTACCGCGCGAGCGGCGCCGGCGGCCAGCACGTGAACAAGACCGACTCGGCCGTGCGGATCACCCATCGCCCGACGGGCATCGTCGTCCAGTGCCAGAACGAGCGCTCGCAGTCCTCGAACAAGGCGACCGCCATGGCCATGCTGCGGTCGCGGCTCGCCGAGCTGGAGGAGCGCAAGCGCCGCGAGGAGATCGCGGCCGAGAGGGGCGAGGCGCAGGACGTCAACTTCGGCTCGCAGATCCGCAACTACGTCCTGCACCCCTACAAGCAGGTCAAGGACCTGCGGACCGGCGTCGAGGCGGGCGACGTCCAGCGCGTCCTCGACGGCGACCTCGACGACTTCGTGCGCGCCTACCTCCTCCAAGAGGCGTCGCAGAACTAGCGGCCATGCAGCTGCCCCAGCAGACGGCGCCGTACCTGGAGGCGCTCACCTCGTATGCGTTCCGCGATCCGACGCGCTTCCACGTGCCCGGGCACAAGGGCGGCCCGGGTGCCGACGCCGGACTGCGTCACGCGATGGGAGAGGCGGCGCTGACGCTCGACGTCGCCCAGGGGATCGAGGAGATCGACGTCGGTCCGCCGCCGACGCCGTACGACCGCGCGGAGACGCTCGCCGCCGACCTCTACGGCGCGCAGCAGACCTGGTTCCTCTCCAACGGGGCGACCCAGGGCAACCACGCGCTCTGCCTCACGCTCGCACCCGAGGGCGCCGAGGTCGTCGCGCAGCGCAACTCGCACGGCTCGCTCGTGGACGGCCTCGTGCTCAGCGGCGGCGTGCCGCGCTGGGTGGCGCCCGAATACGACGACGACCTCGGCATGGCGCACGGCGTCACCCCCGAAGCCGTCGCGGCGACGCTGGCCGATGCGCCGGCGACCGGCGCGGTGTTCGTCGTGTCGCCCACCTACTACGGGATAGCCGCCGACGTCGCCGGTTGCGCCGAGGCGGCGCACGCCGCCGGCGCCGCGCTGGTGGTGGACCAGGCGTGGGGTCCGCACTTCGGCTTTCACCGCGACGTTCCGCGCTCGGCGCTCCAGCAGGGCGCCGACGCCGCACTCACCTCGACGCACAAGATGGTCGGCTCGCTGACTCAGTCGGCCATGCTGCACGTCGCCGATACCGGTCGTGTCGACGCCGAGCGGCTCGCGCGCATGGTGCGCCTGACGCGCTCGACCAGCCCGAACTCCCTGCTGCTCGCCTCGCTCGACGCCGCTCGCCGCCAGATCGCGATTCACGGCCAGGAGCTGCTCGGGCGCGTGGTCGCGGCGGCGGCCCGCGAGGTGGAGGCGATCGACGCGATCGAGGGCTGCCGGGTGGTCGGGAAGGACCTGGTGGGTCGGCCGGGCGTGGCCGCCCACGACCCGTTGCGGATCGTGATCGACGTGCGCGGGACCGGCTGCACGGGCTACGAGGTCTCCCAGGCGCTTCAGCGCGGCTCGGACGTCTACGTCGAGTTGGCAACGCACGCGACGATCGTGCTGGTACTCGGGCTCGGGCAGCCCGTCGGTGCGCTGGAGCGCTTCGCTCACGACCTGCACGCCGAGCTCGACGAGATCCGCCGGCCGGGAAGCGCGCCGATCCTCGCCCAGCCGGAGACGACCCTGAGCAGCGAGACGGCGGTGCCACCGCGCGAGGCCTTCCTCCGCCCCGGCGAGGTGCTGGCCGTGGACGAGGCCGTCGGCCGCGTCTCGGCCGAGTCGATCGCCGGCTACCCGCCGGGCATCCCGGCGCTGCTCCCGGGCGAGCGGATCACCGCCGAGGTCGTCGAGTATCTGGGCGCGCTGGCGGCCGCCGGCGCGCGCCTGCACGGCGCCAGCGACCCGGCGTTTGCAACCATCACCGTCCTGCGAGAGCCGCGTTGACGGACATCGTCTCGCGCGCGCTCGCCGAGGACCTCGGCGACGGGGACGCCACCAGCGAGGCGACGGTGGACGCGAGCGCTCGCGCCCGGGCGACCATCATCCAGAAGGCGCCCGGAGTCATCTTCGGCCTCGACGCGGCGGAGGAGGCGTTTCGGCAGGTCGACCCGGACGTCGAGATCGCGCGGCTCGCGCCGGAAGGGGAATGGCGGGAGGGTGGACCGGTGCTGCGCCTGGAAGGCCGGACGCGCGCGCTGCTCGCCGCCGAGCGCACCGCGCTGAACTTCCTCCAGCGGCTCTCCG
>JAWVFS010000010.1:0-4923 GCA_033855795.1 Solirubrobacteraceae bacterium
GCCTGGATCCTGCACGTCGAGGGCGAGAGCACGCGAACGAAATCCGGTTCGGCGCGCCGCCGCGCCCGCGCGCGAGAGTTCGTCCTCGCGGGCTCCCTGCTCGTCGGTCTCTCCACCTTCCAGGCGGAGTTCGACTTCGCCGTCCCCCAGTTCCGGCTCGTCTGCCACCCGATCCTGCTGATGCTCGCGGCCGGCATCGGGCTCGTGGTCGCGCGGGTCCGCCTTGGCCGTGGCGGCGCGCTCGGCGCGGTCGCCGTCTTCCTCGCCATCCGCGGGCTGTTGGCCCTGCTCGTCGGCCCGCTCTTCGGGCAGACGACCCCTCACTTCCCGCTCTACATCGTCGAGGCCGGGCTCGTGGAGCTCATCGCGCTGCGCTTCGCCGCGCGCGAGCGCCCGATCGCCTTCGGCGCGCTCGCCGGGGTCGCCATCGGGACGATCGGGCTCGCCGCCGAGTGGGGCTGGTCGCACATCTGGTGGATCATGGCCTGGCCGTCCTCGCTGTTCCCGGAGGGCGCGATCGCCGGCTTCATCGCCGCCCTGGCCGGCGGAGTGATCGGCGGATGGATCGGCCGCTCCCTGCTGTCCGAGCGGCCCCGCGAGGCCGCGCCGCGCTGGGCGGTTCCCGTGGCCGCGGTGGCCGCGGTGGGTGTGCTCGCCTTCATGCTCCCGATGCCCAACCCGGCACATCCGCCCCGAGCCTCCCTGGCGTTGACCACCCTGCACGGCGCCCCGAAGCGGACGGTGGCGGCGACAATCCGCCTGCAGCCACGCGACGCCGCCCACAACGCGCGGTGGCTCAACGTGACCGCCTGGCAGGGCGGCGGGAGCGTGGTCGATTCGTTGAAACAGATCGGCGACGGCGTGTACCGGACCACGAAGCCGATCCCGGTCTACGGGAACTGGAAGGTCACCGTGCGGCTCCAGAAGGGCGCCGCCGTCATGGGACTGCCCGTCTACTTCCCCAACGATCCGGCCATCCCGGTCGGTGGGGTACCGGCGCAGGCGAACTTCGACCGCGCCTTCGTGCGCGACAAGAAGAACCTGCAGCGCGAGCAGAAGGGCAACGTGCCCGGCTTCCTGACGGGCCTGGCCTACGCAGCGGTGCTCGCCATCTGGCTCGGCATGCTCGCCGCGCTCGCCTGGGGCCTGGCCCGCCTGGCGCGCGTGGGCCCCAGCGCGGGGGGTCCCCCGGCTCCGAGCCCGGACGCCGAACGCGCCCGCGCGCCGGCCGGCGGGCGCGCCGTGACCGCGTAGACGACACACCCAGGGCGCCGTTCCGTCATGCTGAACGCATGAGCTTGCTACGCGCACTCGGCGGGGGACGGGATCTGGCGATCGATCTCGGCACCGCGAACACCCTGGTATTCGTGCACGGCGAGGGGATCCTCGTCGACGAGCCGTCGGTGGTGGCCGTCGACGAGACCGGCGAGGTCTACGCCGTGGGCAGCGAGGCCGAGCGCATGCTCGGGCGCACGCCGGCCACCATCTCGGCGCAGCGCCCGCTGAAGGACGGCGTGATCGCCGACTTCGAGGTCACCGAGCAGATGCTGCGCCACTTCATCCGCCGGGTGCTGCCGTCTCGCCGCGCCCGCGCGCGGTTGATCGTGTGCGCCCCGTCCGGCATCACCGAGGTGGAAGCGCGTGCGGTGGTGGAGGCCTCGATGGCCGCCGGAGCGCGCGAGGTGGAGCTGATCGAGGAGCCGATCGCGGCGGCGCTCGGCGCCGGATTGGACATCTCGGAGCCCTCCGGGGTGATGGTGATCGACGTGGGTGGCGGTACGAGCGAGGTCGCCGTGCTCTCCATGGGCGGCATCGTCGTCTCGACGTCGATGCGGGTCGGCGGCTACACCCTCGACGAGGCCATCGTCGACTTCGTCAAGAACGAGCACCGCCTGGCCGTCGGCGCGCGCACGGCCGAGGAGGTCAAGCTGCGCATCGGGACGGCCTATCCGGTGGAGGAGGAGACCACGGCGGAGATCCGCGGCCGCGACATGATCTCGGGCCTGCCGACCAAGCTCACGCTGACCAGCGATGAGGTGCGCGCCGCGCTGGCGCCGACCCTGACGACCACGGTGAACGGGGTCAAGGAGACGCTGGACCGCACGCCCCCCGAGCTGGCGTCGGACATATCGGCGCACGGCATCGTGCTGGCCGGCGGCGGTTCCCTGCTGCGGGGCTTCGGCGAGCTGCTGCGCGCCGAGACCGGCATGCCGGTGTACCTCGCCGACGATCCCCTCACCTGCGTGGTTCGGGGCGCAGGCGAGGCGCTGGCGGAGTTCGGCGCCAGCGCCCGCGCCTCCAAGCGCCGGTCCCAGCTCGGCCTGCGGCAGACCCGCATGGCCGGCTCGGCCGGCTAGCCGCCCGTCGACGCCTGGCGCGGCTGGGCCGCGAGCGTCGCGGTGACCGTGACGCTGCTGGAGCCGCGGCGTACCGTCACCGTTACGCGGTCACCCGGCCGGCGCGCGGTGATCGCCGCGACCAGGTCATTCGAGCCGTGGATCGGAGAGCCGTCGAACGCCGTGACGACGTCGCCGTTGTGCAGTCCGGCCGCCGCGGCGGGACCGCCGCCCTGGACCGATCCGACCAGCGCGCCCTTGCCGTCGCTCGAGTTGTTCGTCTCGATGCCGAGATAGGCGTGGCTGACCCGGGCACCGCTCTCGAGCTGGGAGAGCTCGGACTTGACGAGGTCGATGGGCACGGCGAAGCCGACGCCGCTGGAGCTCTGGGCGCTCGACCCGCCAGTCGCGATCTGGTCGGCGATGCCCACCAGTCGGCCGTGGGCGTCGAGCACGGGGCCGCCGGAGTTGCCCGGGTTCAGCGAGGCGTCGGTCTGGATCGCGTGGGCGATGCTGAAGCCGTTGGTGGCCCCGATCGTCCGGTCGAGCCCGGAGACCACGCCCGTGCTCAGGCTACGGCTGTACTGGAACGGATCGCCGATCACGGCGAGGGCGTCGCCGACCGACAGCCCCTTGGAGCTGCCGAGCGCCAGCGGGTGCAGCGTCAGGCCGCTCGGGTCGACCTTCAGGAGCGCGATGTCCGTCGACTGGTCGGACCCCAGAACCTGGGCCGTCCTCGTGGTCCCGTCCTGGAAGCTGACCTTGATCGACGAGGCGCCCTGGACGACATGCGCTGCGGTGAGGATCCGGCCCTGGCCGTCGATGACGGACCCACTGCCCGCCGCCGTCGACTGCGACGGCCCGGAGGGGCCGAAGGGGCCACCCCCCTGATCGCCGCTCGAACTCACGCCGCTGGCGGTGATGTCGACCACCCCGGCCGCGGAGTTCGCGTACAGCGCGCGGGCGTTCAGGCCGGACACCGTGGTCGAACCGCCGGACGCGGCGACCGGCTCGACGACGCTCGTGGCCTTCGTCGAGGTGTCGAGTGCGCCCGTCGCGAACAGCAGGCCGGTCACGGCTCCGGCACCGAGCAGCGCAGCCACGAGCGCGACGGCGACGACGGCCCGGGCGCCACGCGCAGGGGATCGGCGGCCGCGAGGGCCGTCCGGCGGCGTCGGGGGGGCGAGCCGGCCGTTCCCGGGACCCGTTGGTGGTTGCTCGATGATGGGCGTTGACATCAGAACCTCGCTTGGCCGTGGAAGACGTCCTGGGTAGAGGATGGATGGCCTGCCTTAGGGCGTTCTCTGCCGCACATAAGCGCTAGGTATGAACTACTTCGCAGCAGCACGCAGCGCGGACGCCTGGCCCTGGCAGTCGTAGAGGGTGATCGTCGAGCTGGTGTTCGCGCCGGCAGAGCTTGTGGTCGCGGTCGTCGGGACGGTCACCCGCGTGCAGGTGGCCGCCACGGCCGCCATGGCGCGGCTGGAGCCGACACGGCCATCGCGGCCGGGGCCGCTTCCGGACGCGTCGCTCGTCAGTACCCAGCGGACGCGACCGGACTGGACCGCGTTCGCCAGCCAGCTGACGGTGATCTGGCTCTCGCGCCCGGAGAAGCCCCCGATCCCCGCAACGTCGGCGCCGCTCGAGATGATCTGGGCCGCGGCGCCCTGCTGGCTGGAGACGGCGATCGTCCCGCCGCCGTGCTGCTGGACGTAGCGCACGATTGGCGTCAGAGAGCCCGAGTCGGCGCCGAAGCCACGACCCCCGCCGCCGCCGGCCGCCCCGCCGCCTCGCGCGCCCGCGGGCGCGCCCGGGAAGCTCCCGGCGCCACCCGCACCGGCCGGCGGACGGGCACCCAGGCCCGGAGGTCCTCCGAATCCGCCCGGCGGACGGCCCGCGGGGCCGCCGCCCGCCCCACCGGGACCGCCTGGACCCCGGCCGATGCCGGAAGCGATCGGCCCCCCGGACGGGAAGGTGCCGTTCGTCGGGTGCCCGAGGGTGTCGACCGCCCAGCTCGCGGGCGCCAGCAGCAGCGTGGCGAGAGCGGCGCCCAGCAACGCGGCGCGCAGGCGTCCGCTGCCCACCAGGGCCAGCGCGGCCGCGGTGAAGAGACCGACGCCGACGAGCACCGGCGCGAGCCAGGTCAGCTGTCCCGGGTTGTTGTGGAGAACGACGAGCTCGCTGGCCACACCGGCAGCGACCGCGAGCGGCGCGAGGACGCGCGCCGCCCGGCCGCCGCGAAGCAGCTGGGCCGCGCCGGCACCGACGAGCGCGGCGGTGAAGGGCGCGAGCTGCGCGATGTAGTACGGGTGCACGATGCCCTTCGCGGTGCTCAGGGCCACCCCGATGGTCAGGAAGGCGCCGCCGGTGGCGATCAGCCAGCCGCTGCGGCCGTCGGATCGGCGCAGCCGGGTCGTGACCAGGACCGCGATCCCGCCCACCAGCGCGAGCCCGAGCAGCCAGCCGGCCTGGCCGCCGAAGCTTTCGTTGAGCAGACGCAGCGGCCCGGATGACCCGCCGAACAGGCCGCCCGCGCCTCCGCCGCCGCCCCCGCCGCCGAACGCCTGCGGCCCGCCCGCCTGCCCGT
>JAWVFS010000011.1:0-4245 GCA_033855795.1 Solirubrobacteraceae bacterium
GCGCAGCGAGAGGTCGGGGAACTCCCCGGCGACACGATCGAGCGCCGCGGTCAGCGCGGCGGCGTAGCGCGGCACGCCGGAGTGGCCTCCGGCGGCGAGTCCGACGAGGCAGACACGGAGCACGGCGTCAGGGCGCTGCAGATGTCGCCGTCGCGGGCTCGGACTCGCCCGCCTCGCGCGCTGCCGCCAGCGCGATGCCGACCAGGAGCAGACCGAGGAAGGCTGTCGGAAACCCGGTGAAGGAGGCACGGGTCAGGGCATCAAGCAGCAGACACACAAGCAGCGCGAGCGCCACCCAGCCGGCACCGGAGTCTTTCGCCGCCGCCCGCCCGCTCAGCAGGAACAGCCGGGCGAAGAGCGTGAGCAATACGACGAGGCCGACAATCCCGACGTCGGCGATCGTGGCGAGGTAGCCCGAGTCCACCGCCTGCGTCGCCGCGCCGTTGTTCGGGCCGCCCGTGGGAGCGGCGATGGTGTAGCTGGCACGAGCCGCGCCGGTGCCCACCTTGCCGACGCCGCGGCCGAAGACCCACTCACGCGGATCCTTGCCGAGCGCGGCCTCCCAGGCCGAGACCCGTCCGTTCAGCACGAGGCTGCCCGACTGTGCGTTCTGCGTCAGCGTTCCGTGCCGGGTCTGGATGGTGTACGTCTTGGTCTCGGTTCCGCCGGCGCCCCCGATGACGAACAGACCCGCAATCGCGGTCGCCGCCATGGCAAGCGCGCCCGACGGCAGATGGCCGCGCCGGGCGAGCAGCAGGCCGGCGAACGCAGCCAGCACGAGCGCCGCCGTTCGCACGTAGGAGAAGGCCAGCCCGATGAGCATGAGCCCACCGGCGGCCCAGACGAACACGCCACGGCGCAGCCAGAACATGAGCGCGGCGATGCCGAACAGCAGGAAGGCGGCGTACGCGAAGGGGTCGTCGAAGGTCCCGAAGCTCCGGAGATTGCCGTTGATCGTCCGCAGCTGCTTGTCGAACGAGTACCCCCACCCGACGAGCGTCCACTGGCCCCCCACCGCCTGCTGGAGGATTCCGTAGGCGGCGGCGATGCAGGCGGCCGCCACCAGCGCCCCCATGGCCCAGCGCAGCGTCCGCCGCGGATTCGGGAGCGTGAGCCCGACGAGCAGCAGCAGGAGCGGTTCGGCGACGAGGCGCAGCCCCTGGGCCCAGGCGATGCCGTGGCCACCCCCGACGTTGATGACGTAGAAGCCGAGCAGCAGGCCGACCAGGCCGAGGGTCAACCGGTCGGGCTGCCGGCGCCCCGAGGCGATGAGCACGATCCCGGAGATGACGGCGGCGATCGTGACCAGATCCTTCACGGAGCCCACCCAGTCGCCGACGAATACCTTCATCGCCGGGATCAGCGCGAAGAGGACGATCGTGCCCGCGATCGCCAGATGGGGAACCATGAGGAAGCCCGCGATGGTCCCGCCGAAGAACAGGACGCCCACGAGCACGCCAAGACCGATCTGCGCGCCCATCCGCACAGACGCATAGGCGGCGAGGACCGTCAGGGCGGCGCAACCGGCGGCGAGTACGAGATCCGGGCCGGCGAGCCGGGGCCGGAGGGCGCGCACGCCCTAGCGGCCTCCGTAGTAGTAGGAGGTGCGGCCCTCGGCGGGTGCGTCGGTCAGGACCGCGCCGGCGAGCGGGGCGTCCCAGGTGCGGGCCTGACGGCCGAGCGAGCGCAGGTTGCGCTGGGTCACGTGACCCTGGCGGACGACCACGAGCACGACGTCGATCGCGCTCGCAAGCTCCGACATCTCCACCGCCAGCAGCGCCGGCGGGGTGTCGAGCACCACGTAGTCCGCGCGGGCGCGCAGGTCGGCGAGCAGCGGCACGAGACGCGACGCGTGGGTGACCGTCTGCGAGCGGACCATCCCGCCGGACGGCAGCAGGTGGAGCGAGCCCCCGGTTCCCATCTCCCCGTTCGGACCGATTCGCGGCCCCGTCGGCTTGGCGTCCAGTTTGCCGTTCAGAGAGACCTCAGGGCGGGGGCCCTCCAGCGAGACCGACCAGAGCACAGCATCGAGCCGCGCCGACTCCGCGGCCACCTGCAGGGCGCCCGGTGTCTTCTCGGGCAGGTCGAAGACATCGCCCAGCGCCGGGTTGCGGAAGTCGAAGTCGCCGAGCAGGACCTTTGCTCCGCGGCGGGCCAGGACGACCGCCAGGTTCGCGGCCGTGGTCGTCTTGCCTTCGCCCGCGACAGAGCTCGTCACCGCGAGCACGACACCATCCTTGCTCTCGGTGGTCTGCACTAACTGTGCCGCCAGGAGCGCGTAGCTGTCGGCGAACGCCGACTCGTGCCGGCCGTACGTCACCATCCGCATCTTCCGCGGGATCTGACCCACCGTGGCGAGCACGGGAACGGAGAGCAGGTCCTCGACGTCGCTCTCGGCGCGCACGGTGGTGTCGATCGCCTCGCGGAGCCCGACGAAGAGGAGGGCGATCACCAGGCCGATCGAGAAGCCCAGGAGCGAGTCCTTCAGCGGCGATGGAGACGTCTTGGTCGCCCCCGTCGCGCGCTGGACGACGACCGCATCACTCGAGTTGAGCGACTGGAGGACCGTCAGCTTGTTCAGTTGGGATTCGAGGTCGGCGCGCTGTGGGCTGACCGGCGGGAGGGCCGCGAGCGTCGACTTGATCTGCGAGACCGTGTTGGCGATGGACGAGCCGGACAGGTTGGCCCGATAGGCGACGTAGGCGGAGGCGACCGCGTTGACCGTCTGCGCGGCGCGCCGGTCATTGGAGCTGGAGCTTGTGAAGGAGAGGATGTCGCTGTTGGGGTCGGCGGTGACGCTCGTCGACGACTTCATCTTGCCGGCGCCTCCGAGCTTCGAGCCCTCCCCGGACGCGGCCAGCTGGTACACCTGAGGCGAGCCCGCGAGCGTCTGCGCCGTGTCCTGGATCCGCTGCGGATCGACGAAGCCGGGCTCGGTCCCGGTGATGATCTTCGACAGCGGGGTCGTCGAGATGAGGACCTTCGCCGTCGCTTCGTACTGGGGACCCTGCAGCTGCTTGACCACGTTCACGGCCACGATCCCGAGCACCACGAAGCCGATGATGATCGGGAATGAGCGGCGAATCGCCGCCTTGAGAGCTTCGGCTCCTCCGGAAGTCATGGCGTCATCGGGTCACAGCGTTTCGATCAGGGAGTACGAGGCCGCCGTCCCTGTAGAACGCGGGGGCCTCGTCTCCTGTATCGACAATCAAAGTCTAGATGCTTAGCCGGTTGGTCCCGGCCGCCTGGGCGGGCGCTCGGTCGTCGGGGCCGCGGCGTCGGAGAAACGTTGAGGGACGGGCTCCGAAGTAAAGAATCGGTCCGCTGCCGTCGAGTCCGGTGGTGCAAGCAAAACGAGCGTGCCGTGTGGGTGCGCTCCCGACAAAGGCACACCCGTCGTGAGACGGGGTCGCAAAGCCAGGGGTCTCGGGCCTTCCGAGACAGCCCAGCCGCCGAAGGAGTTCGTCCATGCGTCCAAGCCCCTCCGCTCGTCTCGCACGCCCGCTCGGCGTCCTCGCCACCGCGGCCGTCGTGGTCCTCCTGCTCGTCGCCGCTGTCGCCACCGCGACGGCCTCCGGCCAGCCGGCCAAGGCCCGCATCACGAATGCGACCGAGAGGCCCGCCGCCAAGGCCAAGAAGCGCCCCAGCGTGCTCGTCCTCTGCCTGCGGCGTGCGCGCAAGGCGCACTCGGCCAAGACCCGTGCCGCCAGGCGCCGGGCCTGCCTGCTCGCCGCCAAGCGAGCCAAGGCAGCGCGCCGCAAGGCACCGACCACTCCGCCGCCGCCGTCTGGCTCGAACTCGTTTGGTGCGGATGTGTTCGGTCTGTCGACGGGTGGCGCGATCCAGAACGAGGACCCGAGCACGCTGGCGCGCGATCTGGACGCGATTGCCGGCACGCACACCCGTTGGGTGCGGGTCGACATCAACTGGGACCAGATTCAGAGCGGCGGCCCCTCCAGCTACAACTGGGCGTCCGTCGACCGGGTCGTCCAGGGCGCGATCGCGCGTGGCGTCAAGGTGCTGGGCACGATCCTCTACACGCCCTCGTGGGCGCGTCCGTCCGGGACCAGCGGCACCTACGGCCCCGACCCGGCCGTGTACGCCAACTTCGCCTCCGTCGCCGTCCAGCGCTACGCCGCCATGGGCGTGCACACCTACGAGGTCTGGAACGAGCCGAACACCACCGCCTTCTGGACCTCCAAGCCCGACCCGGCCGCCTACACCCGGCTGCTGAAGGCCGCCTAC
>JAWVFS010000012.1:0-15669 GCA_033855795.1 Solirubrobacteraceae bacterium
CCGAGCGTGGCACAGAGGTCGTCGGTCAGGTCGTCACCGCCGACCACCACGGCGTGGGCCTCGCCGCCGAGCTCGCCGGCGAGCTTGGCGCCCTCGGAGACGGCGCCCAGGGAGTTCGTGTTGAACGCCCCGGCCTTGTGGAGTACGTAAACGAGGATGTTGCTCATGCCAGAAGCTTCCTTTCCTCGAGCCAGGCGATGATCTGCTCGACCGTCTCGTTGGTGTCCTCGTCCTCGATGATCTGACCGGCCTCCTTCTGGGGCGGGTCGTGGAAGTTGCCGCAATCGACCTGCGAGCCGTCGGCGCCCACCTTGTCCGCCTCGACGCCGGCGTCGCCGGCCGAGAGCGTGTCCAGCTGCTTCTTCTTCGCGCCCATGATCGCCTTCAGCGACGGGTAGCGCGGCTCGTTGATCGCGTCGCCGACGGAGATGACCGCCGGCAGCTCGACCTCGACGGTGTCGTACCCGTACTCGGCCTGGCGCTCGCAGCGCAACTTGCCATCGGCGACGTCGAGCTTGATGACCTGAGTCAATGAGGGCGCCTGCAGGTGGTCGGCCACCACGGCGCCGATCGTGTAGCACTCGCCGTCATCGGACTGCTGGCCGAGCAGGACCAGGTCGGGCGACTCCTTCTCCAGCGCCTTGGCCAGCGCGTAGCCGGTGGCCGCGACGTCCGAGCCGGCCAGGCTCTCGTCGGTCAGGTGCACGGAGCGGTCGGCCCCGAGCGAGACAGCCTTGTGGAGGGCCCGCACGGCGCTCTCCGGACCCATCGTGACCGCGACGACCTCCTCGACGGGGACCTCCCCGCCCTCCTTGATCTGCATGGCCGCCTCGATGGCGTGTGTGTCGAACGGGTTGAGGTTCTTCTCCCCGCTTCGGTCCATGCGCCCCGTCGAGGGATCGATTCGCTTCTCGACGGCGGCGTCCGGGACCTCTTTCACCAGGACGCAAATCTTCAAATCAGGCCTCCTTGAGATGTGCCCAGCGACGCGACGGGCACGGGGACAGCGCGCGTTCGCCCTCGCTTTGCGGGCAAACGAGGCCCGGCATCATAACGCTGTTGACTGACCGGTCAATCGCCAACCTCGTGGCGTTCCTCACTAGGCGGTCACGGCGCCTTGGATGAAGTCGACGATCTCCTGCGTGGTGGCGCCGGGGGTGAACACCTCGGCAATTCCGAGCCGCTTGAGCTCGTCGATGTCGTCGGCGGGGATCGTCCCTCCCACCGTGACGACGACGTCGTCGACGCCCTCCTCCCGCAAAAGCTCCACCACGCGCGGTACGAGGGTCATGTGCGCCCCCGAGAGAATCGAGAGCCCGACCGCGTCCGCGTCCTCCTGGATCACCGTGGCGACGATCTGCTCCGGCGTCTGGTGCAGGCCGGTGTAGATCACCTCCATGCCCGCGTCGCGCAGGGCGCGGGCGATGATCTTGGCACCGCGGTCGTGCCCGTCGAGCCCGGGCTTGGCGACGACGACGCGGATCCTGCGGTTGCCGGTCGCGTTCATGCGGGCGCGAATCCTAGTGGGCCAGCCGCCACTGGTTGCGCTTCGCCGCGCTATGCGCGGTCAATGGCAACCAGTTCCAGAGGGAACCCGGACTCGGCCGCCTCGATGTCCGTCGTTGGCGCCGCAACGCCTCACTGCGACTCCCGGCGGACCCGCGAGGGCACGGCCAGCGACCCGGCCCCGTAGTCGACCCGCAGAGGCGTTCGGGTGCGCGGCGTCACCCGGTAGGCGACGGACAGGGGGATCACCGATCCCGGCGGGAGGGTCACCACGAGGCCGAGCCGGGACAGCTCGTTCGGGGGCAGCGGCTTGGGCTTCTGGTAGGCCCCGTAGAGCCCGTGAGCGTAGGAGTTGACGAACTGCGCGTCGCTGCGCAGCGCGGCGCCATGGGCGTCGCGCACCCGGATGGTCGCGGCCACGATGTGCAGCGAGCGCTTCGATCGGTTCTCGACGGTGCCGATCACGACCCGATCGGAGGGCAGGTGGGTGGCGCGGAACACAAGCGGCTCCTTCTTCCACTCGAGGCCCGTGCTGCGCTTTTGTCCCCCCGATCCGCCGCAGCCCACCAGCGCCAGCGCGGCGCCGGCGACGGCCGCCGCGGCGCGCCTCACGACGGCTTGGCGGGAACGTCGAACCAGTCGCAGCCGACGGGGCGGGGGTTGTTCGCCGGATCCCAGGCCGTACACGGGACGAGCATCGACTGGGTCGCCGGGTTGGCCGGGTGGAACGTGTCCGAGCCCGGGCACCCGGGCAGGCTGGACGGCGTGCTCTGGTGGCTCGCGCCCGACTGGGAGGTGTTGCCCTGCCAGCAGTTGCGCACGCCCTCCTCGTCCCAGAAGAAGTCGGTCCCGTTCGGGGCCCTGGTGTTGCCGGCGATGCCCATCCGGTTGTCGAGGAACTGGCTGCCGTTCGACGTGTCGGTCTGGTGGCCGGGGTCGTTGTCGCCCCGGATGGACGCGGCCACCGAGATCAGGGCCACGCCCCAGCGCCAGTTGTCGTAGATCTCGTTGTGCTGGAGCAGGTCGCGGTTGCCGCCGCCGATGAGGACGCCGGTCCCCACGGCCGTCTGGAACTGCGGGCACACGATCTCCTTGGGGCGCGAGGGGAACGGGTGGCTGTTGCAGTAGTTCTGGCGCTCGGCGGTGAAGTAGTTGACGTTGTTGGAGTAGATCCGGTTGTGCTCCCAGCGGAAGCACTCCTGCGGCATCCCCGGATGGCCCGAGGCGAAGGAGTCCGTGGTCAGGCCGGTGTTGTTGTCGTGGAAGTCCGAGTCGTGGACGTAGGTCGAGTTGCCGGCCGTGCCGGAGTAGCCCAGTACGTTGTCGTGGGAGTTGATGTTGCGCATCTCCGTCGTCGGGGGGCCGCACCCGGCCCGCGGGTCCGCGGCCGAGGAGCCCGCGTCACACATGCCGTAGGCGTTGGGGTCCACGTTGCAGCCCTTGGCGTTGGATCCCGGGTACACGCCCGAGTCGCCGTTGTTGTACGCCTCGATGTTCTCGTACAGGCCGTGAACCGCCGTGAAGCTGAGGATCCCGTAGTTCTGCGCGTAGCGCGCCACGATGTTGTGAACGTGGAACCCGTCGACCTCGACCAGGTCGATGTCGTTGAAGGCTCCCTGCTCGATCGTGAAGTTCGAGAGGTAGATGCCGTTGGCGCGGTCCACGCGCAGCACGTCCGTCTTGTGCCGGTCGCCCTGGATCAGGACGTCGCCCGGGCCGCGGCCGTAGCCGGAGATCTGCAGGTTGCACTTCTGCATGCAGATCGGGAGGCTCGGGTTCAGCGGGTTGTCCTCGGCGCGCGGGTCGCCCTCGACCGCGATCAGGTTCTTCGAGTTCGGGCACTTGAGGTGGTAGTTGCGGTTCGCCCGCACCGGCGGATCGTCGGATGCGGGACCGGCCGGGGGCGGTGCGGTGTTCTGAAAGCCCTCGGTCTCCACGTAGTCGTTCGCGCACGGCGGCTGGCCGTAGCTCCCAACCGGCACCCGGCGGCTCGCCGGCTCCGTGTACACGCCCGGGAGGAGCAGGATCCGGCCCCCGCTCTTGGCGGCGTTGACCGCCGACTGGATGCTGCGGAAATGGCAACGGCGCAGCGCCTGCAGCCGCGGCCGCAGCGCCCGCCGGTTCTTCCCGTAGATGCGCTTCAGACGGGTCAGGGAGTCGCGCTGGCAGACCACGATCACCGGTCCCGTCGAGCGCGCCGCGGGAACCGAGCCGGGCTGCGGGGAGGGAAACTTCGTGATCCGCTCGGGGTGGGCGCCTCCGCTGGCCGGCCACAGCAGCACCAGGGCGAGGAGCGCCCCGACGACCAGAGCACCGAGCCGCAGGGATCGAGGACCGGCGGTCATCAGATCTCCGTCGCCGTCACGCGGAGTCGATCGGACCGGACCGAGCGGAACTTCACGGTGATCGCGTAACGGAGCTCCCACGGCGACGGCCCGTCGCAGGCGGTTTCGGTGCGGTCGCAGGCGGCGGTGCCGCGGACCGTGGTCGTGCACACGAACCGGTGCCGCGACCGGCGCTTGCACACCGGCCTGGAGTAGCGCGGCCGCGACGCGTCGCCCGGGCGCTTGCGGGCCAGGCGCTTGCCGGCCGAATTCGCCGCCGCCTGCGCACGCGGCTTGGACAGCACGTGGCCTTCGGCGACAGCCGGAATCGCGGCAACCAGCACGGATGCCGCAACCGCGGCAAGACTCCTCCTCAGAAGCATGAGGTCGGCGACCCTAGCGAAACTCCGATCGACCGCGCGGCGGTACCCGATCGCCCGCCGGTCGAACTCTCTAGAAAACGGGGGCTTCGGTATAGGTGCCGAACACGGCCTGGAGCGCCTCGACGATCTCGCCCTCGGTGGCGTGTGCGCGCGCGGCGTCGAGGAGCCCGGGCATCAGGTTGGCCTCGCCCGCGGCCTGCTCGCGCAGGTGGGCGAGCGCCCGCTCGACCGCGGCGGCGTCCCGCTTGGCGCGAGTGGTCTCCAGCCGCCCGATCTGCTTGCGCTCGAGGCCCGGGTCGATGCGCAGGATCTCCAGCGGCTCCTCCCCCTCCTCCTCGAAGGCATTGACGCCGACGACGACGCGCCGCCCCTCGTCCACCTCACGTTGGTAGGCGAAGGCCGCGTCGGCGATCTCGCGCTGCGGGAAATTGTGCTTGACGGCCTCGACCATCCCCCCCAGCTCGTCGATCTTGGCGAAGTAGTCGTAGGCCTGGCGCTCCATCTCGTCGGTCATGGCCTCGACGAGGTAGGCGCCGCCCAGAGGGTCGATCGTGTTCGTGACGCCGGACTCGTGCGCGATGACCTGCTGGGTTCGCAGGGCCACCCGCACGGCCTCCTCCGTCGGCAGGGCCAGGGCCTCGTCGTAGGAGTTGGTGTGCAGCGACTGCGTGCCGCCGAGCACCCCGGCCAGGGCCTCGATCGTCGTGCGGACGATGTTGTTCAGCGGCTGCTGCGCCGTCAGCGATACCCCCGCGGTCTGCGTGTGGAAGCGCATCAGCCAGGACCGCTCGTCCCGCGCGCCGAAGCGGTCGCGCAGTTCGCGCGCCCAGATGCGCCGCGCCGCGCGGTACTTGGCGACCTCCTCGAACAGGTCGATCTGCGCGTTGAAGAAGAACGACAGCCGGGGAGCGAAGTCGTCCACGTCGAGGCCGCGGGCGATGGCCTGCTCGACGTAGGTGAGCCCGTCCTTGAGCGTGAAGGCGAGCTCCTGGGCGGCGGTCGATCCGGCCTCGCGGATGTGGTACCCCGAGATCGAGATCGGGTGCCAGCGCGGCATGTGGCCGGCCGCCCACTCGATCATGTCCCCGACGAGGCGCATCGCCGGGTCGATCGGGAAGCACCACTCCTTCTGCGCGATGTACTCCTTGAGGATGTCGGCCTGGATCGTGCCGGCCAGTGCCTCGGGCGGAATGCCGCGCCGCTCGGCGGCCACCACGTAGAAGGCGAGCATGACGGCGGCCGGAGCGTTGATCGTCATCGAGACCGAGACCTCGTCGACGGGGATCCCGCGGAACAGCGTCTCCATGTCGTCGAGCACGTCCACCGCGACGCCCTCGCGGCCGACCTCGCCGAGCGACCGGGGATGGTCGGAGTCATGACCCATCAGGCTCGGCATGTCGAATGCCGTGGACAGGCCGGTCTGGCCGTGGTCGAGCAGGTACCGGAAGCGCTCGTTGGTCTCCTCGGCGGTGCCGAAGCCGGCGAACTGCCGCATCGTCCACAGCCGGCCGCGGTACATCGAGGGATAGACGCCGCGCGTGAACGGGAACTGGCCCGGTAGGGCGATGCTGGCCTGGTCCTCCGGGAGGTCCTCCTCGGTGTACAGCGGCTTGACCGGCTCGCCGCTGACGGTCGTGAACAACCCCTCGCGCTGCTTCGCCGAGTTGAGGCGCTCGCGCTCCCAGCGCTCGAGTGCGGTCAGCTCGCGGGGCTCGGTGGCCATGGCGCGAAGTCTACGCGCGCACCCCGGACCGACCGCCTGATCCGCGGTGCTACTTCTGCGCGCGGTAGAGCTGGCGCATGATCTCCGTGATCAGCGGCGCCGTCTCGCCCCACCCCGGGCAGCAGGGCGGGCCGCCCCGGCGGCTGATGCCGATCTCCAGGTGCGGCGTGTCCGATATGCCGACGCTGCCGCAGCCGACCTGGGCGATCGGCTGGCCCTTCTTCACCCAGGTGCCGACCTTCACGAGCGCCGGCGCCGAGTGCCCGTAGTAGATGTAGCGCCCGGCATACGGGCCGTTGGAGACCTTGAGGATCGGGGATTGCGAGCCGAAGCCCGATATTCCCTCCTGCACGATCTTGCCGTCGGTCACGGCGACAAGTGTGAGTTGCGAGCCGCAGAAGCCCGTGTAAGGCGGGATGTCGATGCCCTGGTCGGGGCTCCAGTAGCTGGGTGGCGCAACCCGCTTGATCGGCTGGATCGGGAACACCCAGCCCTCGGTGCCGGCCGTCGCCTTACGCGCCACGCGGGCCGCCTTCATCGCCCTGATGGTGCTGCTGCCGGCGGCGCCGTCGGAGCCGAGCCCGCGGTCGCGCTGAAAGCGGCGCACGGCGTTCCGCGTGGGGACGTCGTAGCGGCCCGTGATCTTCACGGACCCGTAGCCGAGCTCGCGCAGCCACATCTGCAGGACGGTCACCTCGTCGCCCTTGGAGCCGTACACGAGCCGGTGGACGCCCATGCGCTTCTCGGCGGCGGGCAGGTCGGGAGCCGGCTGGTAGCCGTACGACGTGCCGCCGGTCGGCGTCGAGGCGGTCGTGGTCGCGGCGTGCGCGGGGCCGGCCGCGAGCGCGACGAGCGCCAGCACGGTCGCGCAGGCGAGGCACGCGCGTACGCGGCGGCTCAGCGGGGTTGTCACACGGGTGGTCATCCGGTGGCGATCCGTCGTACTGCTTGGCGCGCCTACGGGGTTAGCTGACGGGCTTGCGCAGCGAAACCGCGCTACCAGGCGGCAGTGCCTGGATTCGCCCCTCGACCGCCGTCCGTGGCGGTCGTTGGGTCCCCCGATCTCCGGTTATGGAGACTCGGCGTGCGCGCGGCACGGTACCAGGACGGCCGGCGGGAGGCGTCATTGCCATCCGCCCCCGGCTAGCTGGGGAGGACGGACAGGCCGCCCAGGAGCAGCGCGATGATCACGACGGCGAGCGCAGCGCCGACGAGCGCCCCCGCAACGGCCCCACCGTCGCTGATGGTCTGGACCGGCTCGAGCCGGCGAAGGTCCTTGAGCGTCACGATTCCACCTCCGCTTTCGTGCGCCTACGGGGTTAGCTGACGGGCTCGCGCTGAAAGCCGCGCTACCGGGCACTCGGGCCCGGATTCGCCCCGCGACCGCCCTCCGTGGCGGCCGGTGGTTCCCCCGCTCCGCGCTGCCGCTGACTGGCCGCGCGGACTCGGCAGGTGCATGGACGGGCTGACCCTAGCAACGGTTCCGGCGCCCCCGCGGCAGTCCTCCCGGCGATGTCATACTCCGAACGCCGTGTGCATGCAGTGCATGATGGGCGCCATGGGCGCCGGCGCCGGAGCGACCGGCACGCGAGCCTGGCTCGCCCACCGGGGGTTCCGGTGGCTCACGCCGCGCCGGCTGCGCACGATCACCCTCGGGCTGCTCGCCGCCGCACTGCTCGTCGCGAGCACGCTGTCGGGGTCCACGCGGTCCGCGGCCAGCACGCACCCGGCTCCCGCCCACGCCGCGCCCGCGGCGAGCGCGACGCCCTGACCGCGGCGCGCCGCCTCCTTGCCGCCGCGGCGGCCGCGGCGCTGCTCGCCGGCTGCGGCGGCTCGAGCGGCGGGGACCGGGCCATGCCCTCGCCCGGCCCGCCGATCGGCGTGGGGCCGACCGCGGCGTACATGCCCATGGCGCGCGGCGCGCCCGCGAGCGCCGGTGACCGGATCGGCCGGCTTGGCTGTGCCGGCGAAAGCGGGCGGCGCGTCGGCGCGCACGTCGAGCTGTTCGCCCACCGCCGCGTCGTGGTCGTCCCTGCGGGGGTCGGGATGGCGCCGCCGCTGAAGGCGAGCGGGGCGTATGTGCGGGCCGCGCGCTGCTCCTATCCGGTGCGCACGCGCGAACCCACGGGGCTGTTGGAGCTCGACCCGCGCCCGGGTCCGTTCACCCTCGGCGACCTGTTCGCGATCTGGGGGCAGCCGCTGTCGGCCAGACGGCTGGCGGGCTTCCGCGCGCCGCCGGGCACCCGCGTCGCCGCGTATCTCGACGGGCGCTTGTGGCCCGGCGACCCGCGCGCGCTGCCGCTGCGCCGCCACGCCGTGATCGTGCTCGAGTTGGGGGGGCACGTCCCCCCTCACGCGACGTACCGCTTCCCGCGCGGACTGTGACGTACTCATTACCCTCTGCGGCTCGATGCGCGCCCTGCTCGCCCTTCTCCTCGGCGTCGCGGTCCTCGCGGCCGCCGCGCCCGCCGCGCTCGCCGACGCCGACCCGCCCAGCGACGTGCTGCTGCTCCAGTCCGTCTACTACCCCTACCAGCCGCCCGTCTCCGACAAGCTGCGCCGCACGCTGGACAGCGTCGTCGCGGCGTCTGGAAAGGCCGGCTACCCGGTGAAGGTGGCGCTGGTCGAGTCTGCGGTCGACCTCGGCGCGATCCCGCAGCTCTTCGGCAAGCCGGCGGAGTACGCGCCGTTCCTCGGCCGCGAGATCGCGTTCAAGTCGAAGAACCCGCTGCTGGTGATCATGCCGGCGGGCATCGCCACCAACAACGTGAGCGCCAAGGCGCAGCAGGCGATCCAGGGGATCAAGATCGACGCGTCCAAGCAGTCGGACGGGCTGGTGGCCGCAGCGATCGAGGCGGTACCCAAGATGGCGACCGCGTCGGGGCACCCGGTCGCGGCGGTGCCCGTCCCGTCGAGCGGCAGCGGGAATAAGGGCGGCGGGGGCACGTCGCCGCTGATCGTCTTCGGCGCACCGGTGCTGCTCGTCGCACTGGCCGCGCTCGTGGCGGCGCTCCGGCGCCGGGGCGACGACGAAGAGGACGACGACGAGGACGAGGACGAGCAGGCGCCCGCCGAAGCCTCGACCTGAATTCAGATGCCGACGTACACTGCGGTTGTGACCTCGGCCGCGCGGAGGTTCCGGTTGGCCGCCCTGCTCGCCGCAGGCGCTCTCGCGGTGCACGAGCTGCGCTACGCGCTCGCGTACGGGGAGCACGCCGGGCGCGAGGCCTCGGCGCAGGGCCACGCCTACATGACCGTCCTCATGCCGGTCGTCGTGCTCGCTGGCCTGTTCGCAGCCGCCCAGGCACTTCTGCGCTTCGCCGGTGGGCCGGCGAGCTGCGACCGGGGACGCCGCTTCACGCGCCTGTGGCTCGGCTGCACGGTGGCGCTCGCCGCCGCCTATTGCGGCCAGGAGTTGATCGAGGGCTGGGTGGCCGCCGGCCATCCTGCCGGCGTCGCCGGCGTGCTCGACCACGGTGGCTGGATCGCGCTCGTGTGCGCCCCGCTCGTCGGCGCTCTGGTCGCGCTGGCCGTCCGCGGCGCGGCCGCGGTGATCGAGCCCACGGCGTCCGCCGCCGCGTGGCGGCCCCGCCCGCCCGCCGCGCCGGCCGTCGGATCGCCCGCGGCGGTCTTCCAACCTTCGCCCGATCCGCTCGCATGCTTCCTCGCGGGCCGCGGCCCGCCGCTGACCTCCGTCTGATCGCTGCGCCGGCGGATCGTCCGCCGGCGATCCCAAACCGACTGAAGGAGGCCTTCTATGAAGACAGGTACGCGCTGGGCCGTGCTCGGGCTCGTGGTCGTGGTCGCCGTGGTGGCGTTCGTGATCGCGCAATCCGGCGGCGGCAGCAGTAGCAGCAGCCAGAGCGCGCGGGCGCCGGCCACCGGCACGGCGGTGAACGGCACGACGACGCCGGCGGCACCGGCGCCGAAGGTCATCGTCGTGCGCAACGTCAAGCCGGTTGGCGGCGTGCAGGACATCACGGTGAAGAAGGGCGGCCAGGTCCGCTTCACGGTGCAGTCCGACTCCGCCCAGGAGATCCACGTCCACGGCTACGACTTCCACAAGAACGTGCCGAAGAACGGCTCCGTGTCGTTCAGCTTCCCGGCGAAGATCGACGGGGGCTTCGTGATCGAACTCGAGAAGCCGGGTGTCCAGATCGCCTCGTTGAAGGTGCAGCCGTGAGCGCCCGGGCGCGGCGCGCCACGGCGGCGGCCGTTCTGGCCGCCGCCGCCCCGCTGGCTCTCCCGGCCGCCGCGTCCGCTCACGGGCTGCAGGGCAAGACCGACCTGCCGCTGCCCACGTGGCTGTTCTCGTGGGCGGCGGCAATCGTGCTGGTCGTGTCGTTCGCGGCCCTGGCCGCGCTGTGGCCGAAGCCGCAGCTACAGGAGGAGCGTCGCCGTCGGATCGGCCGGCTTCCGGAGTGGCTCGACGTACCGGCGGGCGCCATCGGCATCGCCTTCTTCGGCATCGTGGTCTACGCCGGTTTCGCCGGAACGCAGGCCAACGCGCAGGCCAACCTGGCAACGGTCTTCGTGTACGTCCACTTCTGGGTCGGCCTGGCCTTCGTCAGCGTCCTGCTCGGGAACGTCTTTCGCTCCTTCAACCCCTGGCTAGCCCTGGCTCGGGGGACGGGTTGGACCTACGCCCGGCTGCGCGGCGGCCGGGCCTGGTCGTCGCCGCTCGCCTACCCGTCGTGGCTGGGCTACTGGCCCACGGTGGCCGGCATCGTGGCGTTCGCGTGGGTGGAGCTCTGCTACCAGGACAAGACCCACCCCGAGAACATCGCCGGGCTGATCGAGGCGTACGCGGTGACGCAGCTCGCCGGGATGGCGGCCTTCGGAGCCGAGACGTGGAGCCGTCGCGGCGACACGTTCGGGGTCTACTTCGGCGTTCTGAGCCGTCTGTCGATCTGGGCTCGCGAGGACGGCGTGCTCTATGTGCGGCCGCCGCTGTCGGGAGCACCGCAGCTCCCCCTGCTGCCCGGTGCGGTCGCGCTGCTGACGGTGGCCATCGGCTCGACCTCGTTCGACGGGTTCTCGAACGGGTCCCTGTGGGCCGACGTCAGCCCCGACCTGACGGACTTCTTCTCGAACCTCGGTGCCGGCCCGCAGACCGCGGTCCAGTGGGCGTCCACCCTCGGACTCGCTGTCGCCATCCTGATCGTCTCGGGCTTCTTCTGGCTGGGCGTGCGGGGGATGCAGACGGTCGGCCGGGGCCATACGGCGCGGGAGCTGGCGGGGCGGTTCGCGCACACGCTGATCCCCATCGCGTTCGCGTATGCGGTCGCCCACTACTTCTCGCTGTTCGCCTTCCAGGGCCAGGCGACGGGATATCTGCTCTCGGACCCACTCGGGAACGGGTCCAACCTGTTCGGCACCGCCAAGGACACCATCGACTACAACTTCGTGTCGTCGAACGCGGTCTGGTACGTCCAGGTCGCGGCGCTGGTGACCGGCCACGTGTGCGGTCTGATCCTCGCCCACGACCGGGCGATCGCCCTCTATCCCAAGCCCCGCGAGGCCATCCGCTCGCAGTACTGGATGCTCGTGGTCATGGTGGGGTTCACCAGCCTCGGCCTGTGGTTGCTGTCCGCCGTGCGAACCTAGGGTAGAACTGCAGACATGCTCGTCTTCGCGCACGCCGGCCACTGGATCGAGGGGATCATCTTCGCGCTCCCGGTGGCCGTGCTCGTCCTCGCGCTCGTGTGGGACGGGTGGAGAAACAAGCGGCGCGGTCGCCGCGGCGCGGGTGGATGAGCCGGATCGGGCGCGGCGCGGCGCTCGCCGCGCTTGTCGTGTCCGCCGGGCTGGCCGGCCTGGCTGCGCCGGCGGCCCTGGCCGACGGCGACCCGGCCAGCGACATCCTGCTCTACCAGGACGCCTACCTCCCCTACGGGCAGGTGCTGCCGGCGCGGATTCAGGCGAACGTCCAGCAGGTGGCGGCGAATGCCAACGCCGCGAGCTTTCCGCTGCGGGTGGCGGTGCTGGGGAGCGAGGACGACATGGGCGCGGTCGTCTCGCTGTACGGCAAGCCGCAGCAGTACGCGCGGTATCTGCACGGGGAGTTCGTGTCGGGCCCTGCGGCCTATCGGCGCCACGCCGACTCGGCCGCCCGCGCGCGGTCGGGCGCAGCCGGGCGGGCCGCGCAGGCAGCGCTGCTCGTCGTGATGCCCAATGGCTACGGCGTCGCAGGTCCCGTCCCCGCCGACGCCCGGCGCACCATCGAGGGCACACGGGTGGACGCCCGCGACGGCCTCTCGCTGGGAGAGGCCGCCGTGAAGGGTGTCGCCCAGCTCGCGAGGGCGTCCGGGCATCGGATCGACATGCCCGTGGACCCGCTCGCCGAGGCGGCATCGCCCGACAGCGGATCGCCCACGAAGCAGCCCGTCCCGTCCACCGCACGCTCCACGTCGGGTGGTGCACCCTGGGCGGTACTGGCCGCGATCGCGGCCGCGCTGGCGATGGGAGCGGGATTTCTCCTATTTCGGCGTCATAGGAGTGCCGCAAACATCCGCAAAATGCGTTAGTCTGCCCGCCGTTCAGTAGCCCAAAAGCCGAGTTCCCGAGTCCCAGCGGCCCGGGAAACGGGGGAACCACGCGGCAAGGTGCCGCTGGGGCGAATCGCCGGCCGGGTCGTCGGCGTAGCGCGATCTTTCAGCGCGAGCCCGTCAGCTAACCCCGTAGGCACGAGAAAGAACGGGAGGACCACCGTGTCCGCACGTGACGCAGAGCCCTTCGGGCCGATCCTGACCGACCGCGACCTCGCCTCGGAGCATCTGTGGCACCGCTCGCTCGCGCGCTCGCGCCAGCGGCGACGCCTCGCCGAGGACACCCGCCGCCGCGCCCCGCGGCGCAAGGGCGCCGCGCTGACGGTGACCGCGGCGATGGTGGTCGGGCCCGCGGCACCGACGCTCGCCGGGGCCGCCTCGGGCAACGAGCGCGGCACCGCCGGCCAGACGGCGACGCCGGATCCGGTCCTCCTGCACTTCGGCGACACGGGCAACGGCGTCGCGGCGCTGCAGAAGCAGCTCAACCGCGTCGTGCCGCACACGCATCTCGACGTCGACGGCCGCTTCGGCGAAAAGACGAAGACGGTACTCATCGCCTTCCAACGCGCGCGCCATCTCCCGGCCGACGGCCGGGTCGACGCGCAGACCTGGTCGGCCCTCTTCCCGGGCGACATGGTCGTCACCAATGATGCCTCGAACTCTTCGACCTCGACCGCCGACGGCAGCGGTATCTCGAGCGCGCTCTCGTCCGCGGAGACCGCGAGCAACGGCACCTCGGAGTCCGGGTTCGCCACGTCGGAGGCCATCCAGGGCGTCGGCGCCGAGGCGGTGCTCACGCCGGGCAGCGGATCGGCACCCTCGATCGGCACCACCGCCACCCCGAAGGCGAAGAGCAAGCTCCCGACGCTGGCCTCGGCCTCCGGGTCGGGGACGACGCACCGCAGCGCCGCCGCCCACGGTTCCACGGGCAGCGGTACCAGGACTGTCGTGTTCCATCCCGGCGCCCCCAAGGGCGGGCTCGTGCTCGACAACGGCGTGGCGCTTCCGCTGCCGCGCCAGTACCTGTCCGGCGGCTACGTCGACCAGGGCGTCGACTACTCCGCGCCCGGCGGCACGCCGCTGTTCGCGATGGGCGACGGCGTCGTGATCCAGGAGGGCATCGGCGGGTTCGGTCCCGACGCGATCGTCCTGAAGATCACGAGCGGGCCGGATCATCTACTACGGACACTCCGGCGCCGACCTCGTGCGCGTCGGGGACCACGTGCGCGCCGGCCAGCAGATCAGCATCGTCGGATACGGCATCGTCGGAATCTCGACCGGGCCGCACCTCGAGATCGGCTTCTGGCCGCTGGGGAACTTCGGCGCCGGCTCGTCCATGCTCTCCGTGATCAACGGCATGCTCGGCCGCGCGTCGAGCTCGAGCAGCAGCCGCTCCATGGGTGGCTCGTATTCCGGTGGCGGCTCGTCCGGCGGCAGCTCGTCCTACACGCCGCCGAAGCCGCGTCCACAGGCGCAGCGCGCATCGAAGACCCGCTCGAGCCGGCCCGCCGGCCTCATCGCGTTGAACGCGATCGCCCGCGACGCCGCGCAGCGGACGTCCGGGAGCGGCATCTCCAAGGGCGCCGGCGGCCCGCAGGCCGGCGGCGCCTACTGGTCGGTGCAGGATGCGCCGTCCACCCAGACCGCGCCGTCGGACACGATCTCGCCCGGCAGCGCACCGGCCGATACCGGCTCGGGTGGCGGGGACGCCTCGACGGCCCCGAGTGGCAGCACCGACTCGACCGCCACCGGCGATCCGGGCACCGCGAGCACGGATGCGGGCAGCCCGTCCACCGACAGCGGTGCGGGTAGCGCGCCGTCGGGGGACACCGGCTCGGGTTCCGGCGACGCGGGCTCGGGCTATGACCAGTCGGCCGGCTCCGACGGATCCGGCTCCGGCTCCGACCAGTCGGCGGGCGGTGGCTCGGGCTACGACCAGTCCTCTGGCGACGGCTCGAGCTCCGACCCGGCGCCGGTCGATGGCTCCGGCGACGTGGCCGTCGATCCGGGAGCGGCCACCGATCCCTCGGCCGGTTCGGGCGCAGGCGACGGAAGCGGCTCCGGAAGCGGCTCCGGCGGCGACGCCGGCGCGCCCGCGCCCACAGAGGCGCCGGCACCCGCGGCCGCCGCTCCCACCCCGCCCGCGAGCTCGGACTCCGGCTCGGGGTCGAGCTCCGGCTCGGGGTCGAGCTCCGCGTCGGACTCGGGGTCGAGCTCCGGCTCGGCGTCCTCGGGCTCCAGCGGCTCGGGCTCCGGGTCCGGCGGCGGCGACAGCTCGTCGTCCGGCGACGCCGGCTCCGCCTCGAGCGGGTCGAGCGGCTCCGGCGGCGGCGACGCGGCGAGCACCGCGAGCGGCGCCGCCTCGGACGCCGGGTCGAGCGCCTCGAGCGCGACGTCCGGCGCATCCGGCGGCGGGGATTCGGCCGCGGCTCCGGCCAGCGGCTCCGACTCCGGTTCCGGCTCCGGCGGCTAGCCTCGGCCGACAAGAAGTGTGAGAAGAGCGCCGCCTCCGGGCGGCGCTTCTTCGTGGGACGTCGGGCCTCCCGCATAACGGGAATCAGACTCATTATTGCTGTATGCTCCGGCCCGCCCGTGCTCGACGTATTCGATCCTCCCTACATGCAGCGCGCTCTGCTCGAGGTGGCGCTGCTGTCCGTCGGCGCCGGCCTGCTGGGCACGTGGATCGTCCTGCGCGGGCTCGCGTTCTTCTCCCACGCCGTCGGCACCGCCGCGTTCCCGGGGCTCGTCCTGGCCGACGGACTCGGCTTTGCCGCGCCGCTCGGCGCCTTCGCCACCGCCGTGCTGTTCGCCGGCGGCGTCGCGCGGCTGGCCGGCGCCGCGCCCGGGGAGACGCCAGGCGCCCGCCGCGGCGGCTACGACAGCGTGACGGCGCTGGTCCTCGTGGGCTGCCTCGCGCTGGGCGTGATCCTGGCGAGCGACGTCTTCCACTCCGGCTCGGGGGTCGAAGGGTTGCTGTTCGGCAGCCTGCTGCTGATCGATGACGGCGACCTCGCCCTGGCCGGCATCGCCAGCGCGCTCGCGCTGGCGGCCACCTGGACGCTCGGTCCGCGCTGGCTGGCGCGGGGGTTCGACCCGGTCGCTGCGCGCAGCCTCGGGGCCGGGGGCGGCGCGCTGGACGTCGTGCTCCTCGGGCTCATCGCCCTCGCCAGCGTGGCCGCGCTCTC
>JAWVFS010000013.1:0-3349 GCA_033855795.1 Solirubrobacteraceae bacterium
GAAGCTGCATACGACGATTGGCGAGCAACTCCTCGAGCACGTGCCGCTCCTCGGCGGAGAAGGACTCCGCGTTGTCCGCTCGCATCACGAGCGCTGGGACGGGAGCGGCTATCCCGACGGCCTCGCCGGGTACGACATCCCGATCGCGAGCCGGATCACCTTCGTCTGCGACGCCTACGACGCCATGACCTCCGACCGGCCCTACCGGGCGGCGCGCTCGCAGCTCGTCGCGCTGGCCGAGCTGCTGGGCGGCGCCGGCCAGCAGTTCTGCCCGCACTGCGCCAACACGCTCGTCGACGAGCTGCTCGAGGGCAACTAGACCCAGCTCAACGCTGGGCGTCGCGCAGCGCGCGGTCGACCTCGCGCTGCTGCTCGCGCCGGCGGATGGTCTCGCGCTTGTCGTGCACGTCCTTGCCGCGAGCGAGCGCGAGCTCGACCTTCGCGTTGGGCCCCTTGAAGTACAGGCGCGTCGGAACCACCGTGAGGCCTCGCTCGCGCGTCTTGCCCATCAGACGCTCGAGCTCGCGCCGGTGGACGAGCAGCTTGCGGGGGCGCTCCGGGTCGTGATTGGCGCCGGCGGCCGGCGGATACGGCGGGATGTGGACGTTGTGCAGCCACAGCTCGCCTTCGTCGACCGACGCGTATCCGTCCTTCAGCTGCGCCTTGCCCTCGCGCAGCGATTTCACCTCGGTGCCCGTGAGCACGAGGCCGGCTTCGAGCTTCTCCAGGAACTCGTAACGGAAGCTCGCCTGGCGGTTCGTGGCGACGTCGCCGGGCGCCGTCTTGCGCTTGCCCCTCTTGGCCATGCCGTATAGCTATAGCTGGACATGCGACCCCAGGACGTACGGCTCCCCCCCGAGCTGGCCGAGCGCCTCGCCCCCCGAGCAGCCGAACTGCTGCCACTCGGGTCGCTTTCGACCGACCGCCGCGAGGCCTCGGAGGCCGAGCGCGGCGCTCTGGCGGAGCTCGCCGCACGCCTGGAAAACACCTATCCCTACCCCGACGCGCACTACGCCGGCCAGATGCTCAAGCCGCCGCACGCCCTGGCCTGGGCCGCCTACGCGACGACCATGCTGCTCAACCCGAACAACCACGCGCTCGACGGCGGGCCCGCCACCGCGCGCATGGAGCGCGAGGCGGTGGCAGAGCTCGCGGGCATGTTCCGCATCGACCCCCACCTCGGGCACCTGACCTCCTCGGGCACGATCGCCAACCTCGAGGCGCTGTGGGCCGCCCGCGAGCTCGCAGCGGACGGGGTGATCGTCTCCGGCGCCAACGCCCACTACACCCACGCCCGCATGGCCGCCCTGATCGGCGCCGGGCACGAGACGGTCGCGGAGGACGAGCTGGGCCGGCTCGACCTCGACGCACTCGCCAAGCGCCTCGGCGCCGGCGGTGTGGGCACGGTCGTGGCCACCCTCGGGACGACCTCGCTCGGCGCGCTCGACGACCTCGAGGCGATCGCCGGCCTCTGCGCCGGGCACAACGCGCGGCTGCACGTCGACGCGGCCTACGGCGGGTTCTTCACGCTCGCCGCCGGCACGCCCGACGGGGTGCGGCCCGAGCCGTTCGCAGCGGCGGCGCGCGCCGACTCGATCGTGGTCGATCCCCACAAGCACGGCCTGCAGCCCTACGGCTGCGGCTGCGTGCTGTTCGCCGACCCCGACGTGGGTCGTCTGTACACCCACGACTCGCCCTACACCTACTTCACCTCCGGCGACCTGCACCTCGGCGAGATCAGCCTCGAGTGCTCGCGCGCCGGCGCGGCCGCCGCCGCGCTGTGGGCGACCCTGCGGGCGTTCCCGCTGACGGCGGACGGACTCGGAACGTTCGTCGGCGCCGCCCGGCGGGCGGCCCGAACGCTCGCCGCGGCCGTCGAGGGCGAGGAGCGGCTGGCGCTGGTGGTGGAACCCGAGCTCGACATCGTGTGCCCGTTCGCCCGCCGGCGCAGCGCGTCGGCGATCAGCGCCGCGTCCGAGCGGGGGTTCGACCGCCTGGCCGAGCGCGGCTGGCACGTGGCGAAGTTGCGGCTGGACACGGCCTGGCTGCGCCGCCGCCACCCGTGGATCGAAGCCGACGCCGAGACCACCACGGTGCTGCGCTGCTGCCTGATGAAGCCCGAGCACGTTGGCGTCGCGGATGAGCTCGCCGCGGCGCTCACGGCAGCACTGGCCGCGTGACCGGAGACCGCCGCCAGCTCCTGGCGATCTTCGTCGGCGGCGTGCTCGGCGCGCTGGCTCGCACCGGACTGGTCGAGCTGTGGCCGCCGCAGGCCGGCCGTTGGCCCTGGGCCACGTTCCTCGTCAACGTGGTCGGGGCGTTCCTGCTGGGGTACTTCGTGACTCGCCTTCAGGAGCGGCTGCCGCTCTCCGCGTACCGGCGGCCGCTGCTCGGGACCGGGCTGTGCGGAGCGCTGACCACGTTCTCGACCATGCAGGTGGAACTGCTACGCATGTTCGACCACGGCCGCGACGGCCTGGCTGTCCTGTACGCGGGCGCGAGCATCGCTGCCGGCTTTGCGGCCGTCACGGTTGCGACCTCGATGGTCCGCCGCGCGCGGCTGGTGCGATGAACGGGCTCGTCGTCCTCGGTGTAGCCGCCCTGGGCGGCCTCGGAGCCCTCGCGCGCTTCGGGCTCGATTCCGCGATTCAGGCTCGGCGGCTCGGCGAGTTCCCGCTCGGGACGTTCGTGGTGAACATCAGCGGCTCGCTGGCCCTCGGCGTGCTCGTGGGCGCGGGCGTGAAGGACGACGCATTCCTGCTGACGGGAACCGCCGCGCTCGGCTCGTTCACCACGTTCTCGACCTGGGTCTTCGAGGCGCAGCGTCTCGCCCAGGACGGGGAGTGGCGAGTGGCCGGCGCCAACCTGGGATTGAGCCTCGCGGCCGGGCTCGCCGCCGCGGCCGTCGGCCGTACCCTCGGAGGCCTGCTGTGAACGAGGACTGCCTCAAGCTGACCACCTACTTCGGGGAGCGCGATCGCGCTGACGGCGCCTTCCTCGCCGACGCGCTCTTCGACGTGTACGAGCGGCAGGGTTTGACCACCAGCGTGCTCCTGCGCGGGATCGAGGGGTTTGGGCTCAAGCACGGCCTTCACACGCAGAGGTTGCTCACGCTCTCGGAGGACCTGCCCGTGGTGTCGGTGGCGGTCGACGCGCGGGAGAAGATCGAAGCCGCATTGCGAGCCGTCGTCCCGCTCATGCGGGACGGGCTGGTCAGCCTGGAACGGGCGCGGATGCTCACCGGGCCATTCGACGAGATCGATCTGGCCTCGGCACCCGACGACGCGATCAAGCTGACCGTCTACGGCGGGCGGGCCGAGCGCGCCGGACGCGCCCTCGCCTACGTTCG
>JAWVFS010000014.1:0-4733 GCA_033855795.1 Solirubrobacteraceae bacterium
GAGCCTATGGCTCGTCGAGGGGGTTGAACAGCAGCCCAGTCGGCACCTTGGGGTGAAAGAAGGTGGATTTCGGCGGCATATTCTCGCCGCTCGCCGCAATCGCGCGCACCTGCTCGATCGGCGTGCCACGCATGAAGAAGGCCGCGTCGTACTCGCCGCTGCGCACCAGCGCCAGCGCCTCGTCGTCGTCACGGGCATAGCCGAGGCCGTCGAGGTGGTCGATCGCCTCGTCGTCCATACCGAGCGCGCCCTTGAGCACCAGCGCCTCCAGCACCGCGGTGTCGAGATGGCGGTAGGCCTCGGAGTGGCCCTCGAGCGCCGCGTCCGCGATCGCCTGGTCGCGCAGCGTCAGCCGGAAGGCGCGCTGGAAGTGCGAGTCGATGTAGCCGAGCTGGAGGGGCCCGGTGCCGGCCGGCGGCGGCAGCGCCTCCGGCTCGATCTCCTCGAGCTCGAAGTCCCGGCGCAGCGCGGCCGCCAGGGCCTCCTGTTTGGCCGAATCCAGCCCGCGCGCGAGACGGTGGGTGGGGAGCACGGCGAGCCCTGGATCCTGCAGGGCGACGAGGCACATCAGCACGTAGCGGTGCGGTCCCTCCCCCCCGATTTCGTCGGCGTACACGCGCGCGGTCTCGTAGCGGTGGTGTCCGTCGGCGATCAGCAGCTCGGCGTCGGCGAGCTGCCGCTCGACGATCTCCACCGCTCTCGGGTCGGAGACGCGCCACAGGCGATGGACGGTTCCCTGGGCGTCCCGCAGCTCCCCGAAGGACTGGCCCTCGCGCCCGGCCGCAAGCGCCTCGCGCACGGCGCCGGACGGGTCTGGATAGAGCGAGAAGATGGGGGAGAGGTTGGCGCGGGTCGCGCGCGTCAGGCGAAGGCGGTCCTCGCGCGGCCCCGGGTGCGTCCGCTCGTGCGGGCGGATCGTGCCCGGCCCGTACTCCTGAACGCGCACACGCGCGAAGAATCCGTGGCGCACGTGTGATGCCCCGTCGGGCGTGCGGTACTCCTGGGCAAGCTCCCAGAGGGCGGGCTGGTCGTCGCGGATGACCGCGCCGGCGGAGCGCCAGGACTCCAACAGGTGCGCCGCGTGCGCGTACGGATCCTCGCCCTCGCGCTCCGGCACCGGCAGGTCGATGTGGACGACGTTGTAGGGCGAGCGGGCGGCGAGCGCCGCGCGCTGCTCCGGGTCGATGACGTCGTACGGCGGTGCGGCGACGGCCTCGAGTTGCCCGGCGACGTCGAGGTCGTAGTGGAGCGCGCGCAGCGGCTGGACGTCGGCCATGGGCCGCGGCAGGCTACTCGACGCGCTCGAGGAACCACCCTGAACGCAACGCCTAATATCTGGTTGGTATTGGGAATTTCCGATTCGAAAGGGGACGGCGGTGCTCCACGATCAGCTCGCGTGGTACATCGGTGGGCCGGTACTCGGGCTCTGTGTCGTGGCGATTCGTGCGCTGATCGGCGAGCGCCTGGGCATCACGGGTGGCTACTCGTCCGTCGTCGAATCGGTGTCGGCGTGGCGCTTCGCGCTCGACTGGCGCGGGTTCTTCCTGATCGGCCTGATCGTCGGCGCGGCCGTCTACGCGCTGATCGCCGGTGGACCCGACTTCCACGGCTACGGCTGGCTGACCACCACCTTCACCGGTGACAGCCGATTCCTGGTCGCGCCGATCCTCGTCGTCGCCGGTGTGCTCATCGGCTTCGGGGCAAAGCTCGCGGGCGGATGCACGTCGGGCAACGGTCTCAGCGGCACCTCGATGGGCTCGCTCGCGAGCCTCGTCGCGACCGCGACGTTCTTCGCCACGGCGATCGCGGTGAGCTTCGTGATCGAGGCGGTGATCTGAGATGCGCACGAGATTTCCGGCGCTCGCGGTGGGGGCGGTCTTCGGCGTCACGCTCTCATGGACGGGCCTGTCGAGCCCCAACGTCATCCGCGACGCGCTGTTGTTCAAGTCGGCCTACCTGTTCCTGTTCTTCGGTTCGGCCGTGGCGACTTCGTTCGTCGGGCTTCGGATCCTTCGCGCCCGCCGCGAGCGCGCGGTGCTCGTCGACCGGCCGGTCCGCTGGACGGTGGAGCGGCCGCAGCGGCGTCACATCGTCGGGAGCGCGGTGTTCGGGACCGGCTGGGCGATCGCCGACGCCTGCCCCGGGCCGATCGCGACGCAGCTCGGCCAGGGCATTTGGTGGAGCGTGTTCACGATCGCCGGCCTGGTCACGGGGATCGCGCTCTACCTGCGCAGCCGGCAGCAGGCCGTCCGCGTGAGCGAGCCCGCGGCGACGTCCGCGGAGCCCAGCCCCGCCCCCGGCTAGCCGCATGACCGGGCGGTTGGGCTAGCCGGCGGCCCGGTTGACGAGCGGCTGGTACGCGCGGCAGGCCTCGCCGCGCAGGCCCGGGCATGGAGGCAGCGGGGTAGGCGCGTTGATGCCCGGGACCACCGGCAGGACCAGCCGCGACGGCATCGTCCGGGAGTGGGCCACCGACACCGTCGCGCGGCCCCGGGGGCGAGCATCGGCGAACGCCCACACGGGTTGATCGCCGCCGGGCGCGGACACCTGGATGCGGAGGCGAGACCCGGCGCGGTAGACGTGGCCCTGGTAGTACAGCGGCACGATCACCTCGGCCCAGCGACCCCGAGGGAGCGGGGCCGCGTCGGCGCGCCGCAGACTGGGCACCGGCGCGAGCAGGGTGCTCTTGCGGGGGTCGAGCTTTCGGCCGTCGGAGCGCAGCCATCCGTTCTGCACGAACGTCTCCTTGCCGTCGGGGCGGACCTCGGACACGGTCACCTGCAGGTCGACGTTCGGAGCGGAGGAGCGGATCCATGCGTGCAAGGCCCCGGCGCCGATCACGGCCGTGTCGGAGGAGAGCGGCGATGTCACGTAGGAGACCGCGCTCCCGGCGGGACTCTGGAGCCAGCGATACTCGGGTGAGGCGGTCCAGAGTCCGCCCGCCCCCGAGCCGGTGTCGCCGGTGAAGCTGGTCGGGGGGCGCGCCGTCCGGTTCCAGGTGAAGGCGTCGGCGCCCGTGGCCGCGGGCCGGCTCGGCGCCAGGGTCCCCTTGTCCTCGAGGTACCACGAGCGAGCCTGCGTCCCGGGCGCAGGAAGGCGGGAGAAGGATCGCTCGAAGCCTGCCAACGGCGCGCCCGGGGTCGTTCCGCCGGCGCCGTTGTCGAACAGGACGCGCACGGCCGGCAGCCGTTGAAAGGCGGCGAGGGCGTCCCGGTAGGTCGGCTGCGCCTGGATCGGGTCGTCGGGCAGTTGGACGTCCGGAACGCCCATGATGGCCTTGAAGATCGCCGGGGCGAGCCCCTTCAAGGACGGGGACAGCCGCGGCGCCCGGCGGGCGACGTAGAGCTCGAGGAAGTCGAACATTCGCGTGAAGGTCGCCGGGTCCAGCGAGTCGGTGTGGGTGCCGTTGGTGAACGTGAACCACTTGCGGCGCGTACCTGTGAAGCGGTCCGCGAGATTGGGGCAGTGGCCGCCCGTCTGCTCGTCGGTCCACTGGCAGGCCAGGAACACCGGCGTGGAGATCCTGTGCACGAACGTCTCCGGGGCCAGGGGGTCGGCGACCGCGGGCACGTAGTAGCGATTGGCGTGGATCTTCGCCAGGAGATCGACGCCCTCAGCGTGCAGCGCCTGGTTCGCCCGGCACGTCTGATCGCCGTTCTGGATCTGCGTGAGGGCCCACCGCTGCCCGCCGGTGGCCGAAGCCGGCTTCGCGTCGTGCACGCGATCCTTGGCCCAGGACAGGGCGAATCCGGTGTTGAGGATCCCTCCCGGGTACAGGGTGGTCGCGGTGTTGTCGATCACCGACAGCGGCGCGATCGCCGCCAGGCTCGGCGGGCGCGTGGCGGCGACGAAGAGCTGGCTGATCCCGCCGTAGGACACACCCAGCAGTCCGACCCTGTGGTGCAGGGACCAGGGCTGGCGGGCCACCGTCTCGATCACGTCATAGCCGTCGAGGCCCTGGAGCGGCTCGAAGAAGTCGAAGGCCCCACCCGAGCAACCGGTGCCGCGCATGTTCACGTCGACGACCGCGTAGCCGAGCAGACCGGCGATCGGGGAGATCGCGCTCTGGCCGCCCGCCGGGTTCGCGTAGCCGTACCCGGAGTACTCGACCAGTGTCGGATAGGGACCCTTGTCCGCCGGTCCGGGCAGCCGCACGTCGATGGCGAGCTTCGTCCCGTCCCGTGTGGTGAGGTAGCCGTACCCGCCCGCGGGGATCGTCTGGCCGTAGGTCCTCGTGTTCGGTGGGGCCGAGCGGTTGGGCAGCACGGTCACCGAGCCCGACCGCAGGCCGCCCTGGCGAACCCGGTAGCCGGCGCCGGGCGTCACGTTGCGAAAGAGGAGCCCGCCGAGCGAGTCCGCCCGCCGGGAGCCCACCTGGCGGCCCCGGCGGTCGACCAGGCTCAGCCGTGCCCCCGGGCTCACGCCGGTGACCTGGACCTGTTCGACGCTACCCCGCGCGACGAAGGTGGCTGCGGCGCGGCCTGTCTCGGCAGCAGCCGGCGATGCGAACGTGGCCGACATCACGAGGACGGCGATCGCGAGAGCGGTCCGCTGCATCGACGCAGCCTGTCAGGTCGGCATAAAGACCTCGCGAACCTCTCAGCGACCGCGCTTCTTCCTGGGCGGGCAGCGGAGCGGGCTGTGGATGGCGCCGGCGCCGACGAGGTCCGGGTTGAGCTGGTGCATCAGCGCGTGCATTTCTCCTCCGGAATGCGTGTAGTGATCGCAGCGCT
>JAWVFS010000015.1:0-11434 GCA_033855795.1 Solirubrobacteraceae bacterium
CCGCGCGGCCTGCCGCCGCGCCGCTGGCTGAGCCACTACGCGACGCTTTTCGACACGGTCGAGGTCAACAGCACCTTCTACCGTCTCGCCTCACGCGACGCGGTCGCCTCGTGGGTGGAGCAGACGCCCGACGACTTCGTGTTCGCGCTGAAGGCGTCGCGGTACCTGACCCACGTGAAGCGCCTGGCCGACGTGGAGCGCGGCGTGAGCCGGTTCTACGAGCCCATCGAACCGCTCGTCGGGACGTCGAAGCTGGGCCCGATCCTCTGGCAGCTGCCGGCGAACTTCCACCGCGACGACGACCGCCTCGCCGGGGCGCTTCAACGACTTCCGGCGGGCCGGCATGCCTTCGAGTTTCGCCATCCGAGCTGGTTCGCGCCCGAGGTGTATGCGCTCCTGCGCCGCCATGGTGCCGCGCTCGTCATCGGCGACCACCCGGAGCGGCCGTTCCAGCCGCATGAGTTCACCACCGACTGGACGCTCATCCGCTTCCACTTCGGCGCCCGGGGCCGGCGCGGCAACTACTCCGAGACGGAGTTGCGGACGTGGCAGCGCCGGATCGCGCAGTGGCGCCGGCGGGTCGAGGTCTTCGCGTACTTCAACAACGATTGGGAGACGTTCGCCGTGCGCAACGCGCGCCGGCTCAAGGCGATGCTCGGGGAGCCATAGACTCGCGCCCCGTGGCGCTCGCCTCCGAGATCTTCCGCGCCGACCTGCTCGCCGGGCAGGCCGCTCTGATCACGGGCGGTGGGACCGGGCTGGGCCGCGCCGCGGCGCGCGAGCTGGTCGCCTGCGGCGCGAACGTCGTGTTGGCCGGGCGTCGCGCCGAGGTGCTCGAAGAGGCCGCCGCCGACATCGGCGACGGCGCCACCGCCGAGGCCGGCGACATCCGCGAGCCGAGCGACGCCATGGGCCTCGTCGACGCGGTCCTGGAGCGCCACGGGCGCCTTGACCTGCTGGTCAACAACGCCGGCGGGCAGTACTTCGCGCCCGCCGAGACGATCGAGGCGAAGGGCTGGAACGCGGTGTGGCGCCTCAACGTCGACGGCACGCTGCGCATGGCCGAGGCGGCCGCCGACCGCGCGATGCGCCCCGCCGGTCGCGGGACGATCGTCAACGTCACGCTCTCGCCGCACCACGGCCTTCCCGGCATGACGCACTCCAGCGCCGCGCGCGCCGCGGTCGAGGGGCTGACCCGTGAGCTCGCGGCGGCCTGGGCCGGAGACGGCATCGCGGTGATCGCCGCGGCGGCCGGTCACTTCGAGACCGAGGTCCTGAGCAAGTACCCCGAGCCGGTGCGGCGCAACGCCGCCGCGACGGTCCCGCTGCAGAGGCTCGGGCGCCCGGAGGAGCACGCCTGGCTGGTCGCGCTGCTCGCCTCGCCGATCGGACGCCCGCTCAGCGGCTCGACCGTGACCCTCGACGGGGGCCGTGACAACTGGTTTGGCCCCTGGCCGCCGCCCGGGCTGCGGGACGAATCCGGGGAGGTGCCGACCGAGGCCCGCCGGCCTGCTCCGCCTGCGTAGGGCCCGGGTGCGGCTCGCTCCTGAACGAAGCGGCGGACGGGAATCGAACCCGCAACATCGCCATGGAAGGGCGAGGCTCTACCGTTGAGCTACCACCGCACGCACGAACCCGCCACGACGAGCGGTCCGGCGACGGTGACAGTTTGCACAAACCACGTCGCACTTCGCCATCTCGTCGAGGACACTCCGCCAGCTTCGATCGCGCATGCCCTTGGCGATTCCAAAGTCCTTGTCCCCGAGATGGTCGAACTCGAGCACGAGTGGATCGGTCTCTCCACAGTCGACGCACGGATGTGAGCCGAAGAACTCGATGAGGAACACCGCTCGCTCTTTCGCGATCGCGCGCTTGCGCCGTTGAGCACGCTTGATGTAACGACGGCGGTTCGCCGCGTAATGCTCCTGCTTGTAGGCCGCACGGCACGGGCGACAGTAGTTGTCCCGCTGTCCAAGCGCGCGCCGGCGCCAGGCGAAGTTCGCAACCGGCTTGGTCTCGCCGCAGCGTCCGCACCTCCTCACCATGGGCGCAGGGTAGTTCACGCCGAGGCGTCCTGGCTTAGAATCGATTGGCCACGGGGCGTGGCGTAGCCTGGTAGCGCATCCGGCTGGGGGCCGGAAGGTCGTCGGTTCAAATCCGACCGCCCCGACTAGCAAGCGAGCATTCGCCGGCGGCTCTGAATCATCAGGGAGCCGACCAGCCGGTTCCGTTCCAATCAAGCAGCAGCGTGCCCGACCCGCTGCTTCCACCTCCGCGGTACCCGACTGCCCATGCATGCGTGGGTGAGATCGCATCAACGCCGGCGAGGAGGTCGCTGGACGAGCTCGGGTTCGGGCTCGGCACGGTCGACCAACGCCTGCCGTTCCAGCGAAGGACCAGCGTGTGCTGGCGAGGGCAGTCCCGCGTCGTGCAGTACGCGCCGACCGCCCACGCGTCCCTGGCTGACACGGCGCTCACCCCGGTCAGGTGGTTGGCGAACCGGTTTGGAGCCGGGCTCGACACCGGCGACCAGCGGGCGCCGTTCCAATGGATGACCTCCGCGCGCGGGATGCATGCACCGAAGTGGGCACACCGGTTTCCCACCGCCCAGACGTTCCTCGACGAAAGGGCGCTGACGCCCAGCAGGCGGGTGACCGGCACCGTCTCCAGGAAACTTCTGGTCCGGATCGATTGCCTCGACCACCTGGTGCCATTCCAGTGGAGGAGATTCCCGAATCCCACCGCCCATGCGCTCCTCGACGAAACCCCGCTGACGGCGTGCAGCTCGCCGCCGGGAGCAGGCATGGTCGACCATCTGGAGCCGTTCCAGTGGAGGGTCAGTGCATGGAATGCGGGGTGCCCCGGCGTGCCAGAATCACCGACCGCCCAGACGTCGTTGGCGGAGACGGCGCTCACCCCTTCGAGCTGGTTGATCGAGAAGGTCGAGTTCGGGCTCGGCACCCTCGTCCACGTCGAGCCGTCCCAGTGAAGAATGAGCGTCTGGATCTGGACCGTATGCGAGCGAGGCGCCGCGTAGGCCCCCACCGCCCACGCGTCGCTGGGTGAGAGCGCGCTCACCCCCCACAGCTTGGCGCGCAACGGGTTCGCCACCGGCGACCAACTCCGACCATCCCAGTGAAGGGTCAATGCCTCGGCGCCGTCGTCGCGATACCCGACCGACCAGGCGTCCGTCGCCGACGTCGCGCTCACCGCCTGGAGCTCCGTGGGCGCTGCCGAAATGATCTCCACCGCATTGGCCTGGGGGATGGCAGCGAGAAAGCCCGCGGCGACGATGAGTACGGCAACGGACAAGAGAAGGCGCCTCCGCCCCTGGCGGGACACCATCTTCAGGCAGACAGGTCCCTCACGCATCTCGGCTCGCTGAAGCATTCGGCTCCTCCTACTTGGGCCAGTCGGCGACGGTCTGAACATACGGCGGTGCTGAGCCTAACCGGCGGCCCAAATGCCGGATCGGCCGATGTCAGGCACGCAAGCGGTACGGTCAACGCCATGCCCGCCGACAGCGGTTTTGACCCGGGATTTCTGCCTGGCCACGAGGTGGGCGTTCCAAGGCCGACTACGGCAGCGGCGCGCTCCGACCTCCGGCCGCGCAGTCCTGCTACTTCACCAACATCACTCCGCAGTTGGACTCGTTCAACCGCTTGAGCCTGAAGGGCGTGTGGGGGAACCTCGAGGCATCAATCGCCAAGGAGAACGACGTTGAGGCGAAGCGGATCAGCGTGTTCGGTGGCCCGATATTCCAGCGGGACGACGTCCCGTTCGGCAAGGCGCTCGTTCCGCGTGACTTCTGGAAGGTGCTCGCGTACGTCGAGGACGACGTGCTGAAGGCCAAGGGGTTCATCCTCACGCAGAAAGATCTCGAACGTCGCCTCGAGGCCCTGGTGCTTGAGGACTACAGGATGTACCAGCACCGCGTGGACGAGCTTGCAAGGAAGCTGGAACTCGACCTCGGCGTCCTCGCCACGGCCGACACGGTGGCGGCGCACCCGCGACACGCCGTCGCCCGCGAACCGGTGCTGCGTCGCATCACGAGCACCTCGGAGATCAACGCACCGGGGTGGTGAGGGAAGGCGCCGGCAGGCCTCAGCGGTACGAGCGGTCCCGCACGACCTCGGTGGGGGCGGTGTGCGGGTCGCGAGCCACCACGCGCCGGCGTGGGCGCGGGCGCGACCACCGCATCGTCCACGCCACCGAGAGCACGAGACCGATGACGCCGACCGCGAGCAGGATCAGCCCCACGGTCTGCACGTTCACGCCGGACACCGACGCCGTGACCGCGTACCTCAGGATGGCGCCAACTGCGATGAGGAACAGCGAGGTGCCGATGGTCATGCTCAACGTGCTACCCGCGTCGCGCGGGTCCACACATGTCAGGACGGCGGCTGCGCCTCGACGGTCGCCAGCGCGCTCGCCACGCAGGTACGGGCGACCTGGTCGGGTTCCACGCTGAACAGCTCCGGAATCCCGGGCGCGACCTGACGCACGCCGACCCGGATGCGCGCCAGGTGGGTCGCGCCGAGGATCTGCGTCCACAGCACGTTGGCCATGTAGTCGGGGTCCTCGACGGAGAACGTCCCGTCGCGCGCGCCCTCGCGCAGGATGTCGGAGACGTGCACGACGCAGCTGGCGATGCTCTGCCCCAGCCGCAGCCACACCGAATCCGACAGTGCCTCGCGTAGCTCGCGCGCCGGTCGGTGCATGAGCGAGAGTGCGCAGTCCAGGAAGGCCGGGTAGCGGAGGCAGAAGTCGGCGTACGCCCGCGCCCACGCCTCCAGCTGTGCGCCCGGCCCGAGTTCGGCCGACGACGCCTCTGCCAGCACGCCCTCCAGCTCGCCGAGGTAGTCGGTGACCGTGAGGACGTAGAGCTCCTCTTTGGAGGAGAAGTGGCGGTAGATCAGCCCACGCGCGATGCCGACCGCCCGGGCGATCTCCTCGATCGGCGCGTCCTGCATGCCGCGTTCGTCGAAGAGCGCGCGTGTCGCACGCACGAGATCGCGCTCCCGGTCGCGGCGCATCGACGTGGGTGAGGATGCCATGCTGCGGCCATGGTAACCCTCCCGGCGGTTCGCGTGAGAACGTGCGGTTGACAGGCGTTCTCACCATGGCTACCGTCCGCGCCGCCTTGTTCGCCTGCGGCACAAGAAGTGGCTGAGCGCGGCGCCAAACCGCAGGTTCCGGCGCTGCAGCGGCGTGCGTTCAACGCGGTGCGGTCGCTATTCACGCCGCTGCTGCCGGACGACTACCTCGAGCTCATCAACCCGCTGTGGTCCACGCAGGAGCTGCGCGGGCGCATCGAGCGCATCGAACGCGAGACCGACGACGCGGCAACGATCTTCATCAAGCCCGGATGGGAATGGCCGGGTCATGAGCCAGGCCAGTACCTGCGGATCGGATTCGTCGTCGACGGCATCCACCATTGGCGGGCCTATTCGCTCACGTCGGATCCCGGGCGACCCGACGGGCTGATCAGCATCACGCCCAAGCTCGTCGAGGAGGGCACCGTCACGCCGTGGCTCGTGCGCGAGGCGCAGCCGGGAACGATCGTGCGGCTCAGCGACGTCGAGGGAACGTTCAAGCTCCCCGATCCGCCCCCGGACAAGCTGTTGTTCATGAGCGCGGGCAGCGGCATCACGCCGATCATGAGCATGCTGCGGGACCTCGATCGCCGCGGCGGGCTGGACGACGTCGTCCACGTGCATTCCGCGCGCACGCCCGAGGACGTCATCTTCGGCGACCAGCTGCGCGAGATGGCGGCGCGCAATCCCGGCATGCATCTGCACGAGCAGATGACCGGCGAGCACGGCCGGATCGGGCCGCAGCACCTCGACGACCTGTGCGCCGACTGGCGTGAGCGCGAGGCGTTCCTCTCGGGGCCGGGCGACATGCTCGACGCGATGAGCGAGCATTGGGACGAGGCCGGCGACTGCGATCGCCTCCACATGGAGCGCTTCCAGCCCATCATCGGCCAGGGCGACGGAGAGGTGGGCGAGGGCGGCACGATCAAGTTCCTCGTGAGCGACATCGAGGCGCGGAGCGAGGGCCCTCAGCCGATCCTCGTCGCCGGTGAGGATGCCGGCGCCACGCTGCCCTACGGCTGCCGGATGGGTATCTGCCACACCTGCGTCGGAAAGTTGTGCTCGGGCAAGATCCGCGACCTCCGGACGGGCGAGGTGTCCGGCAGCGAGGGCGAGATCGTGCGCACCTGCGTCAATGCCCCCGAGGGACCCATCGAGATTGCCCTTTGACCCCTAAGCGAGGACCCATATGCCAAACATGATCGAGAGCCCGCTGGCGCGGCTGAACGCCGAGCAGATCGACGAGCTCGGACGCGAGTTCGACGCCATCCACGACGAGATCTTCGCCGAGCTCGGCGACCGCGACCGCCGCTACATCGTCAGCATGATCGAGATGCACCGCCGGCTCGTCGTGCTGGGCCGCGTGCTGCTGCTGGCGTCGCGCTACAAGCCGACCTGGATCGCCGGGACCACTGCGCTCTCGATGGCCAAGATCCTCGAGAACATGGAGATCGGCCACAACGTCATGCACGGCCAATGGGACTGGATGAACGATCCCCAGATCTCCTCCTCATCCTGGGACTGGGACTCGGCGTCGACTGCCGAGGCGTGGAAGCACTCCCACAACTACATCCACCACACCTACACGAACATTCGCGGCAAGGACAAGGATCTCGGCTACGAGATCATGCGCATCGATCCCCACCAGAAGTGGCATCCCGTCTACCTGTTCCAGCCGCTGTACAACCTGGCGCTCGCCGCCTTCTTCGAGTGGGGCGTCGCCTCGCACGACCTCGACTTCGAGGCCATCAAGAAGGGCGAGAAATCCAAGGAGCAGGTCAAACGCGAGGTCAAGGGCATGCTGCGAAAGGGCCGGCAGCAGATCGTCAAGGACTACATCGCGTGGCCACTCATCAGCGCGCTCGCGGACGCGGCCGTGCGCGCCGGCATCGAGGCGACGCGGCGACCGGGGATGCGCGAGCGCCTCGCGAGGCGGCTGGGCCGGCGCCCCGCACCGTCACAGACCATCCTCGAGTCGGCGACTGCCACCTTCCGCGCGACGCTGCGGGCCGACGTCACCGCGAACATCGTCCGCAACGTCTGGGCCTACGCGATCATCTTCTGCGGGCACTTCCCCGATCAGACCTACACCTTCAGCCATGAGGAGGTCGAGGACGAGAGCCGCGGTGGCTTCTACGTGCGCCAGCTGCTCGGTGCGGCCAACATCGACGGCAGCCCGATGTTCCACGTGGCCAGCGGCAACCTCGGCTACCAGGTCGAGCACCACCTCTACCCGGACATGCCGAGCACCCGCTACGCCGAGATCGCCCCGCGCGTGAAGGCGATCTGCGAGCGCTACGAACTGCCGTACAACACGGGGCCGTTCCTCAAACAGCTCGGCGCCGTGCAGCGGACGATCCTCCGCCTCGCGTTTCCGGGCGGCAAGCCGCGTCCGAAGCCCGGCCCGTTCCGCGGCGACGCCGACACGGCCGACCATACGACGGCCGGCAACGGACGCGTCGACGGCCCATCCGGTCCCGACGACTCCGGGCCCGAGCAGCCGACCGACGGCGTCCGGGTTTCGATGCCCGAGGAGGACTGACCCGGCCGCGCATGGTCGGCTAGCCCGGACGGCCGTCAGCCGGCACCGTCGCGGTTGCCCTCGGCGGCGTCCTCGTCGTCGTGCGGGTGGTAGCCGTAGGCCGCCGCGCGAACCGCCTCATCGCTCTCGACCGCCCCGCCGAGCGCACCTCCGAGTGTCGCCAATGACGTCAGCACCCACGCGAGCCGGAAATAGTCGGCTGCGTCGATCGAATGGTGCACCTCACCCTCGAGCACGCCGGGGGCGATCAGCGTCACGGCGGCCCCGGTGATGATGACCAGCAGCGCGAGATAGAGCGTGAGCACCCCGAGCGTGATCGTGATGGCGGTCACGAGGTTGAAGAGCACCACGCGCTCCCGCGCCCCCGGCCCCGGGCTGCGCTCCCAGAGCTGGTGGACGACGATAAGGGAGGTGCCGGTCAGCGCCACCGAGCCCAGGCTGAGTGCGATCAGGCGGGCCCAACCCATGCCATCGGCCAGCCTCCAGACCCCGGTCGAGGCCAGCCCGAACGCGGTGGTGCCCAGCGCGCCGACCAGGGCGCGCGACAGGCCGGAGATGAGACGCCACGGCCGGTTCGCGCGCACCATGCCGACAAGCAGCCGGAAGTTGCCGCGCCCAACCGCAGTCACGAACTGGATCGTCCGGTCGTCCTCGACGTCGGCGTATCCGACCGGGGAGGACAGCAGGTGCAGGCGCGCGCGCATGCGGGAGAGGCGCCGGCGCCGGGCGCCGCCCGCCTTCGCGCGGCGGTCCGTCCGCTCGCCGAGCAGCCCGTCGATGAGGCGCAGCGCGGCCTGCCTCACCCGGTGCTCCAGGTCGACCGCCCCGAGGGCGGGCAGGGAGACGACGCCCACCCCGAGGGCCACGCTGGCGTGCGCCGTGACCGGCCGGCGGCCGAGGTGAAGCGGGAGGTCGGTCAGGCAGATCACGAAGTCCCACCCCTCCGCGAGCATCCGACGGCGGCAGATCTGGACGAGATCGACCCTCGAGGCCGATGGCGTCGCTCCGGCCAGGGCCTCCTCCTTGACCTCCGTCTTCCACTCGAACCCGGGGAAACGCTCCCCGAGCGTCGCGGGAAGCCGACGCGCCAGGCGCACCGCGACGTTGTGGGTCAGACCGGGGGCTGTGAGCAGCCCGACGACCAGCGGCTTGCGAGCGGACTCCTCCGCGCGCGAATCGTCGTGCGCCGGGCGGTCAGCCTGCCGCGCCGCTCGTTTCTCGTCGACCGTGGACATCGCAGAGAGGGTGTACCCGTCTCACGCGCGCGTGACGTCGATCGTCTCAGCCTTCGGGCATGGCCTCGAGGTGACCCGCCGCGAGCAGCGTGCGCGCGCCCCAGAACACGAGGTTGATGCCCACGAGCAGTCCGATCGCCCAGTCGGCCGAGCTCGGGAGGTCCGCGACGATGAGGATTCCGAGCAGCAGCGACAGCGCCCCGTTGAGTGTCGTCAGGCCGGCACCGGGCCGGCCGCTCCGGCGCATCGCACTCAGCAGAAGCAGGGCGCCGCTCGCGAAGAACCACGCCGCCAGCAGCAACGTGAGCGTCAGGGTTCCGCTTCGCGGGAAGATCACCAGGAGCAGGCCGAGCAGCAGCGTGAGGGCGGCGTTGAATACCCGCAGGCCACCGCGCGGCTGGCGGCGCATGGAGAACGCGTGCATACCGGACACGACGCCGGCGTAAACGAGGATCCAGCCGACGAACAGGGTGGTGGTCACCGACGCGATGGCCGGCACGGCGATGGCCGCCACGCCGCCGAGGATCCCGAGCACCCCTGTCACGCGCAACCACCGGCGCACCCGTCGCACCTCGTCCTCGCTCAGCGAGACGCGGATGGTCCACGAGCCCCGCCCGCCCGCCGTCCCAAGTCGTTGAGTCCACTGCTGGGCCATGGTCGCCGCCTTTCGTTCGTGTCCAGGGTCCTCCTGGTCCCATAGGCCGCTTGGACCGTGAGGCCAGCGCGCCTAGATCACGCCCGCGGCGCGGTCGTCAGGCCGCCGTCGACGATCAGGCTCTGGCCGGTGACGTAGGAGGACTCGCCCGACAGCAGGAAGACGGCGGCGTAGGCGATCTCCCATGCCGTGCCCTGGCGGCCGGCCGGGATCTTGACCTGGTCGCGCAGGGGGCTCGCCGCCGAGGCCAGGCGTCCCAGCGACGTGTCGATCAGTCCCGGCATCAGCAGGTTGGCGCGCATGCCCGGCGCCCCCTCGACGGCGGCCTGGCGGCAGAGGGACTCCAGCGCGGCCTTCGAGGCTCCGTAGGCGGGAAACGGCAACACCTCGCGCGAGGCGATCGAGCCGACGAGGACCACCGAGCCGCCGCCGTCGCTCATGGCCTCGACAGCGTGCTTGCAGCCCAAGAACTGTGAGCGCAGGTTGACCGCCATCACGCGATCCCAGTCCTCGACGCTCGTGCCCTTGAGCAGCCATCCGCCGCCGATGCCGACGTTGAGCACGAGCCCGTCGAGCCCGCCCAGCGAATCGCCCGCGGCGGCGAACATTGTCCCGACGCCGTCCTCGTCGGCCGCGTCGGCGACGACCACGGTGGCCTCGCCGCCCTCCGCGCGCGCCAGCTCCGCGGTCGCCTCGGCGCTGTCGCCGTCGATGTCGGCGACGACGACCGCGGCGCCCTCGCGCACGCACAGCACGGACGTCGCCCGGCCGTTGCCGATCGGCGGGTCCTCCAGCCCGTGGTCCTGCTGGCCGCCGCCCACGATCAGGATCCGGCGGCCGGCGAGCCGGCCGCGGCCCGGCGCCTCGCCGCGGGCCTCGTCCGCAAGCGGAGAGGAGGTCACGCGCGGCACCATAGCGAACATCTCATTTCATGGCGAACAGATGTGTTCTTCTATGCTACGGTCCTCGCCGGGTGGGCCCAGAAGCATCAGAATCGGACGTCGTCCAACAACTGCCGCGCGGGCGTCATCGCCTTTCCCGCGAGCAGGTGGCGGCATCGCAGCGCGGCCGGATGCTCGCCGCGATGGCCGAGGCCGCCGCGGAGAAGGGGTACGTGCGGACCGCGGTCGCTGACGTGATCGAGCGAGCCGGCGTGTCGCGGGAGACGTTCTACGAGCACTTCTCCGACAAGGAGGAGTGCTTCCTGGCCGCCTACGACACGGGTGTCGAGGCCCTACTCGACGCCATGGGCGACGCGGCCGGCATGTCGCGGGCCGGTCCCGAGAAGCGGCTCGACCGGGTCCTGTCGGCGTACTTTGCCGGGCTCGCCGCCGAGCCCGCCTTCGCGCGTGCGTTCCTGATCGAGGTGTACGCGGTCGGGCCGCGAGCGCTGGAGCGGCGGGCTGAGCTCCAGCAGCTGTTCGTCGCGACGATGGCCGAGATCTTCGGGCTCGAGTCCGCCTCCCACGGCTCCTCCGAGCGCTTCGCCTGCGAGGCCCTGGTCGCCGCCATCAGCTCGCTCGTCACGAGCCGCGTCGGGGCTGGGCGACTCGACGAGCTCGACGAGCTGCGCGCGCCGCTCGTGGGCCTCGCCCATCGCATGCTCCCGGCCTCGTCGACGCGGCGGGCCCGTCGCGCGCGGGCATGAGGACACACGCCGCACTTGCCGGCGCCCTGGTCGCCCTGTGCATCGCGCCCACCGCCGGCGCCCGCGCGGCGGGGCCGGCGCCCGGCGACGGACAGGGACTGCACGTGGTTGCCGCCGCGCAGCTCGACCCGCGGCTGATGGACCTCGCGGTGTCGACGGCCGCCCTGGCCGCGCCGGTGCACGTGCGGATCCTCGTCCCCGACGACTACGCCGTCCACCCGACCCGGCGCTATCCCGTGCTCTACCTCCTGCACGGTG
>JAWVFS010000016.1:0-4154 GCA_033855795.1 Solirubrobacteraceae bacterium
CTACGACCAGGTGGTCGAGGCCCTCGGTGGATACGGGGAGCTCGTGCGCACGCCGGACGAGCTGCGGCCTGCGCTCGAGCGGGCGTTCGCGGCGGGCAAGCCGGCGCTGGTCAACGCCCTCACCGACCCGAGCGTCGCCTACCCGCGCAAGTCCAACCTCGCGTAGCGCCACCCCTGAAATAGGAAAACCGCCCGATAAATCGGGCGGCTTCCCAAAGTGGCCCCGTCAGGACGGGCAGGGGTACGTGCCATGAAAGGGCCGGTTCGACGGTTCGAGCGGCGGGAGGCGCCGATTCGATGCGGCTTCGCTCGAACCTATGAGCCCAGATCAAAGAAGAACTGTTTTGGCAGCACCCTCTGACCCGGACGCGACGGAGTATGACCCACGCCCTCGCGAAAGACCAATCGAACATCCGTCTAGCTCATTTTGATGAAGATCAATCGGAGGATGCTCGGTTTGCCCGCTCGATCGCCCCTCCCCAGAGGATGTCGCGTTCTGACACCTCGACGCGGTCGAGGTCGAACGCGCGCAGCGCCTCCAGCAGGATCGCCACTCCGGCGACGATCGTCGGCGCGCGGTCGGGATGCAGGCCGACGACCTGGCGCCGCTCGGCCAGCGGCATCGCGGCGAGGCGCGCGAGCAGCAGCTCGAGATCGCCGAGCTCCAGCACGTAGCCCTCGACGCGGTTGGGGTCGTAGGGATCGAGCTCCTGGGCGATCGCCGCGCACGACGTGGCGGTCCCGGCCACGCCGACGGCCGCCGCCACAGTCGCCCGGACCTCCGCCGGGACGGCGCCGTCAACGATTCCCCGCACCTCGTCGCCGAGCGCGCGCAGCTCGGCCGGCGCGGGCGGGTCCGAGTGCAGGTGACGCTCGGTCTGGCGCACCACTCCGGCCTGGGTGGAGACGTTGCAGGCGACCTCCCCTCTGCGGCCGATGACGAACTCCGTCGAGCCGCCGCCGATGTCGATTACGAGCAGCGAGCCGTCGGGCGGGTCGGCCCGACCCGCGGTCGCGCCGAGGAAGGTCAGCCGCGCCTCCTCGTCGCCGGAGATGATGCGGACGTCGAGGTCGAAGCGCGTGCGGACGAGCTCGGTGAACTCGTCGCCGTTCTCGGCGTCGCGGACCGCGCTGGTCAGTACGCCGGTGGTGGTGTCGCAGCCGTCTTCCCGGATCGCCTCGTGGTAGGCCTCGAGCGTCGCGAGCACGCGCGCCATCGGCTCCTCACCGAGCCGGCCCGTGGCGTCGACCCCCTCGCCCAGGCGCGTGACCTCGGAGCGCCGCTGCACCTCGTGGACGCGGCCGTCCTCCACGTCGGCGATGAGCAGCCGGGTGGAGTTCGTGCCGATGTCGACGACGCCCACGCGCACGGCCGCTGATCGTAGTCGGCCACCGGCCTCGAGGCCCGCGCCGCCCGTGCCGACTTTGCTATCAATCGATGCGCTGCGGGCGGGGGCTTCTGTCGTTTTGATCCGGCCCAGGCTCGCGCGGACGCCATCAATCGGCCATCGTTCATCAGACGTTCGCCAGCCGGGCTCGACCCCCGACGCTCTTGTGCGTTCGCCTCCGCGCTCGAGGGTCGTCTGACCGCTCCGAGGGTCGTGGCGCCCGTGTTTGCGCTCGCCGCCATTCTGATCCTGTGGGCGGGGCGGGGGATCGTGTTCATCGCCGACGAGTGGGGCTGGATCTCCAACGGCATTCACGTGACCCCGGGCACGCTCCTGCAGGACTACTACGGACACCTGTTCGCGCTGACCGAGAGTGTCTACTTCGTACTGCCCGCGAGCGTCGGCCTGGCCGACTACTGGGTCTTCCGAGTCCTTGCGCTGATACTGCATCTCGCGGTCGCATTGCTGGTGTTCCTCATCGCTCGCCGGAGGGTGGGTCCCTGGCTGGCGGTCGCGCCCACTGCCGTGGTGGCGTTCCTCGGCACCGGCGCCGACGCGTTCGTCAGCGCGATCAACATCGGGCTCCTGACCGCCATGGCGGCGTGCCTGGCCGCGCTGCTGACGCTCTCCCGTCGCACCCTGCGAGGTGACCTGGCGACCTGCGGGCTGCTCGTGATCGGCCTCGCATCGTTCACGGTCGCCGTGGCTTTCACGGCCGGCGTGTTCGCCGAGATCCTGTGGCAGCGCGACCGCTGGCGACGCATCTGGGTACCGCTGGTTCCGACCCTGCTCTACGTGGCCTGGCGGCTGAACTGGGGCGGGTCGCTGTCCGGAGACGTCGGCGGCGGTGGTGGCGGTCACACGTCGCTGGACATCGCCGACCTTCTCAGGCACGGCTTCGAAGCCGCCACGGGCGCGATCGCGGGCCTGGGCGGATTGCAGCTGGAGAACCCAACGCTCACGACACATCTGCCGTGGCTCGCGTCGCTGGTTGAAGTCGTCGTCGCACTCGGCGTCGTGTTGCTGGCCTGGCAGGTCGTTCGCACCCGGCGCGTATCCGCCCGGTTCGCGAACGTCGTCGTAGCCGCGCTGGGGTTCTGGCTGTTGATCGCGGTGGGGCGCGGGTCGCAGGGGGGCCTTTATGCGAGCCGGTACGTGTACGCGGGCGCGATCCTCGCCGTCTTGATCATCGTAGAGGCGGTGTCGTCGTACGGCATGCCGCGCCCGAGCGTCAGGCCGCTCATAGCGCTCGGCGTGGTGACGAGCATCGCACTGAACGTCGTGTGGATGATCGTCTTGAGCAACCACATCCGCGAGGAATCGACCATGGTTCGCGCCCGATTGGCCGCGCTCGATATCGCCGAGGCCAGCGCGCCTGCTCTCTTTGCGCCCAGCAAGGAGTTCGCCTTCCGCCACATCACGGCCGGCTCCTACCTGCAGACCGAGGAAACGTTCGAGAGCTCGCCGTCCTACACCACCGCACAGCTGCGGCGATCGTCGGAGCAGAGCCGCCAGGCTGCCGACGACGTCCTGGTGCGCGCGCTCAACCTGCGCCTGGTGCCGGGAGGCGCGCAGGCGCGCGGACGCCCACCCGCGGTCGAGGGTGTGGAGCGCGGGCGCATCTCCGAGCGGGGGAGCTGCGTCACGCTGATCCCGGAGGGCGCTGCGGCCGTCGCCGACATCGCTCCCCGCTCTGCATCCGGCGTCGAACTGGCGTCTCGGCCCGGCACCCAGCCGGTCGTCGAGGCGCGGCGTTTCGGCGCTCGCTATCTGACGGTGGCGGCCGACACGCAATCCGGCGGAACCGAGAGGCTCGCCACTCCGCTGGCCAACGCGCCGGACCTCTGGCACCTGCAAATCGCCTCGTCGGGGCGGACGCGCATCTGCTCGCTCGCCCCTCCTGGGCGCTAGCCGAGGACGAGCTCGGCGGCCTGGCGCACCATCGCGGCGTCGCCGCCGATCAGCAGCGTGGTCGCGATCGACTCGCGCCAGGCCTCGAGGTCGTCACGCACCTTGTCGGCTGGGCCGATGAGCGCCAGCTCCTCCACGAGCTTCGTCGGCACCGCGGCCGCGGCGTCGCCCTTCTTGCCGTCGAGGTAGAGGTCCTGGATCTTCTTGGCCTCGTCGGCGTAGCCCATGCGGACGGCCACGTCGTGGTGGAAGTTGCGCCCGCGGGCGCCCATCCCGCCGAAGTACAGCGCGTACATCGGCCTCAGCATGTCGGCGGCCTGCTCGATGTCGTCGTGGACGATCAGCGGCACCGTGGCGGCGACCTCGAAGTCGTCGAAGGAGCGGCGGGCGCCGTCGCGGGCGAATCCCTCCGCTAGCGCGTCGCGGTAGAAGCCCGCGTGCGTCGGGGAAAAGAACAAGGCCAGCCAGCCGTCGCACAGCTCGCCGGCCAGTGCGACGTTCTTCGGGCCCTCGGCGCCGAGGAAGATCGGGATCTCCTCGCGGACCGGGTGCAGCGTGGACTTCAGCGGCTTGCCGAGGCCGGTTCCGTCGGGGTAGGGGAGTGGGTAGTGCGGGCCCGGCGCGGTCACGCGGTCCTTCCGGGCCACGATGTCGCGGACGATCGAGATGTACTCGCGCGTGCGCGCGAGTGGCTTGGCGAACGGCTGGCCGTACCAGCCCTCGACGACCTGCGGGCCCGACACGCCGATCCCGAGGATGAAGCGGCCGCCGGAGAGGTGGTCCAACGTCAACGCCGCCATCGCGGAGGCGGACGGGGTGCGGGAGGACATCAGCACCAGAGCGGTGCCGAGCCGG
>JAWVFS010000017.1:0-3095 GCA_033855795.1 Solirubrobacteraceae bacterium
CGCGCCGCGGGAAGATCGAGTAGCTGCCGACGGCGGTCGCGAGCAGGAGGCCGTCCTCGTGGCGGACCTCGCTGCGCAGCACGGCGATCCGCCGGTTGCGGCGATCCACCGTCGAATGGCATACGACGTCGCCATCAGTCGCGGTCTGCACGTAGTTGATCGCGATGTTGATCGTCGCGATTCCCTCCTCGTCGGTCGTCTGGGCCCATAGGGCCGAGCCCATCGAATAGTCCACGAGGGCGTAGGCCACGACGCCCGAGAGCAGCCCGCCGGCGTTGATCAGGTCCGGGCGGATCGTCGTGCGCACCGTTTCGACGTCGTCCCAGCGCACGCCCAGGAACGTGGTGACGCCGTCCAGCGAGCGTGGGCTCGGTCGCTCCGCCATGCGGCGGCGCAGGCTATCCGAGCAGGCTGATCGCGCGCGACACGACGACCCCGATGGTGACCAGCGCGGTGAACCCCTGGAACATCATCAGCAGCTTCACGCTCGGCTTCACCGGCATCGTGTCGGTCGGGCTGAAGGCGGTGCAGTTGGTGAACGACAGGTACAGGTAGTCGACGAACATCGGGCGCCAGCGGTCCCAGTTGAGGTCCGCCCATTGCGGGAACGAGAACAGCCATGGGAACGGCCGGTCGCCCCTCGCGCGGGCGGTCGGCCCGCCGCCGTCGAGCTCCCAGTAGATGACCGCGAAGATGAGCACAGCCGTGGTCCAGATCTCGGCGCCCGAGAGCACCAACTCGTAACCGCCCGCCTTGCCGCCCTTCACCACGAAGTGGATGAGCAGGCCCAGGGAGACGGAGTTGCCGGCCGCAACCAGGACGCTCAGGCCCAGGGCCAGCTGGCGTCGCCACAGCCGCGGTTCCGTGCGCCGCTTCCACGGCGACGCCCACACCAGTCCGGCGAGCAGCAGCCCCTCGGCCGTCGGCAGCAGCCAGTCGGGGCCGAGCGTCAGCTTGTCGGGCAGCGCGATGTAGAGGATCAGGGCCGTCAGGACGGCGATCTGCGCGGGCCAGAACGGGTCGTCGGCGGCGAGCTCCGACTCCGCTCGCCTGACGTCCGCTTCGATGTGGGCTTCGGGGTCGGTCATTGGCTAGGACATCCGTTTGAACGGCCGTCCAGAGGAGTATCTTCTGTGGCGAGCGAGGAATTCCGGCTCAGAAGGCCGGCCCGCTCCCAACTTCATAACCGTTGCCATTGCGCCGGAGCGGAAAACCCCGCCGAGGCGCTCGGCGCCGGCGCAGGCGGAGATCCCGCCCAGGCCGGCAGAAAGGGTGCAGGTGTCCCATGGCGACATCCATCGCTCGGCCCGCGGCGGCGTTGCCGCACGCGGTCGCCCCCGAGCACTTGACGCGCGCCGACCGTGTCGCGCTGCTGCGCTTCATGCTCCTCATGCGCGGGCTGGAGGAGCGGGCGGGCAGCCTCTACCGCCAGGGCAAGGTGCCCGGCTCCTTCTACGACGGCTTCGGACAGGAGGCGGTCTCCACGGGAGCGGCCTTCGCGATGGCCGCGGAGGACCGCCTGTGCGTCCTGCACCGTGACCTGGCCGCCCACCTCGTGCGCGGCGTCGCGCCGGACCGCGTGCTCGGCCAGTACATGGGCCGCGCCGGAGGTGTGACGGGCGGACGCGACGGCAATGTCCACTTCGGCGACCGCACGGTCGGCTGTGTGGGGATGGTCTCGATGCTCCCCGACATGATGCTCGTGGCGACCGGGATGGCGATGGCCTTCCGGCTGCGGGGCGAGCGGCGGTGCGCCCTGACCTGGATGGGGGACGGATCCACGTCCCGCGGCGACTGGCACGAGGCCATGAACTGGGCGGGGGTGCAGCAGCTGCCCGTCGTGTTCGTGCTCGAGAACAACCAGTACGCGTACTCCACGCCGCTGGAGAAGCAGTTCGCGGTCGATCCGGTCCGCCGGGCCGAGGGGTACGGCTTCCCGGGGGTGCGCGTGGACGGCAACGACGTGGAGGCCGTGTTCGAGGCCACGCGGGCGGCGCGGGAGCGCGCGCTTCGCGGCGACGGGCCGACGCTGATCGAGGCGGAGACGATGCGGATGCACGGACACGCCGCCCACGACGACATGCGCTACGTCTCGCCCGAGCTGCTCGAGCGCTGGCGGGCGCGCGACCCGATCGATCTCCAGGCCGCCCGCGTGGCCGAGCTCGACGTGGACGTCGAGGGGCTGCGGGCCGAGGTGGCCGCCGTGGTGGACCGAGCGACGGACGCGGCGCTGGCCATGCCGATGCCCGAGCCGGGGACGGCAGCCGACGGAGTCTTCTGCGAGGGCGATGCCGAGCCGCTCGGCGACGGCGCCGCTCCTTGGAGTGGTTTCCATGTCTGAGCGCACCTATCTCCAGGCCATCTCCGATGGATTGCGCGAGGAGATGCGCGCCGACGAGCGCGTGCTCTGCCTCGGCGAGGACGTCGCGGACTTCGGCGGCGCCTTCAAGGTCACCGACGGCTTGCTCGAGGAGTTCGGGGAACGGCGCGTGATGGACACGCCGCTGGCCGAGTCCGGGATCGTCGGTACGGCGATCGGCGCCGCCGTCGTCGGCATGCGACCGGTGTGCGAGATGCAGTTCGCCGACTTCATCGCCTGCGGGTTCGACCAGCTCGTCAACGTGGCCGGCAAGATGCACTACCGCCAGGGCCTGGCCGTCCCGATCACGGTGCGGCTCCCGAGCGGAGGCGGGTTCTCCGGCGGTCCGTTCCACTCCCAGAACCCCGAGGCGTGGTTCATGCACGCGCCGGGGATCAAGGTCGTCGCACCGTCGACCGCCGAGGACGCCAAGGGCCTGCTCATCTCGGCGATCCGCGACCCCAACCCCGTCTGCTTCCTGGAGCACAAGCATCTGTACCGGAGGGTGAAGGGCGAGGTGCCCGACGGCTCGTTCGAGACGCCGATGACCGCGCGCGTCGCACGCCCCGGCGAGGACCTCGTGGTGATCGCGTACGGCGCGATGGTGCACGCCGCGCTCGAGGCCACCAAGGACCTCGCCGGCGCGCGGGTGGAGGTGCTCGACCTGCGCTCGCTCGTCCCGCTCGACGAGGCCGCGATCCTCGACTCGGTGCGCCGCTGTTCGAAGGTCGTCGTG
>JAWVFS010000018.1:0-3101 GCA_033855795.1 Solirubrobacteraceae bacterium
GGCGCCGGGCCGCCGCCGCCCGACGGTGGGGCGGCGCCCGGGATGCGCCACGCCGCGACCGGGCCGAGCACCGGGAACGCGCGAACCGCGGCGACGCCCCGGCGGCCGCGCGGGCGGCCGGCGCATGCGAGCACCGCGCCCGGCCGGTCCTGTTCGTCGAGTGTCTCCCGCGGAGGGGTGGGGCCGTGGCGTTCCCAGATGTCGAACGAGGCGAGACGACGACGCAGGCGCCAGTTGGCCGGGGCCTGGCTGGCGTACGGCCCGCGGACGGTGACCACGTAGCGGAAGCGGTCCAGCATGCCGGGCGGCACCGAGTCGAAGTCGAATGTGCTCGGCGACTTGCCACGCCGCAGCGGGACGGGCACATCGGGCGCGAACCCGTACGCCAGCGGGTTGCCGAGCTTCACGCCCAGCAGTTCCCAGCGGACGTAGTGGTCCTCGAAGAGGACGAGGGTCGCCCCGTGGCGCAGGAGTGAGCGCTGGGCGAGGAGCTGGTCCGCGTGGGCTGGGGCGGACACCGAGGCGCCGCGCAGCGCCGTGGTGCTCGACCACGCAACCACCGCGGCGAAGGCCAGCGCCGTTGCCAGCTGGGCCCGGCGCCAGCGTGGGTCCAGGAGGAACAGTGCGCGCGCGACGCTGAGGGTGAGCAGCGGCCCGACGACCGCAAGCGCCTTGAGGCTCAGGTAGGAACTGCTCGCGGCGGCCGAGACGATGTAGACGACCACGGTGCCGCCGGTGGCCGCGAACAGCAGCAGGTCGCGACGGCGCGCGGAGAGGGCCAGGGCGTAGCCGAGGGCGACGACCACGACGACGGTGGCGAGGACGACCTTCGCGGTCGACTCCGGCGACAGGCGAAAGTCCGGAACCGGCCAGCCGCCGAGGCCGACGAACGGCGAAACGGATTGGATGAAGTTGCCCCCCGCCGAGGAGGTGTCGTGGTAGCTCGCGATGTCGGTCACGACCGACCCGGGTGAGGCGCCGAGCACCGCCGCCAGCACGACCGCGCCGGCCAGCACAGCGATCGCGGGGGCGAGGCGGCGCACCCAGCGCACGAGCTCCCGGCGGCGCGGAACGGCGGCGACCAGAGCCCACGCGGCAAGCGCGGCGGCGGGCCATACGAGGCCCCGCAGCCCGAAGGTCAGCGCGCAGGCGAGCGCCAGGACGGCGGGCGGCAGAGCGGCGCGCGGGTGGGGCCGCGCCGGCAGCTCCGACAGCACGAGCACGAAGCCGAGCACGAGCAGGGCCGCGGTCGGCTCCTTGAACGACCCCTCCACGAAGTAGGACACGGCGAGGTAGGGGAGGCCGGTCAGCACGGCGCCGACCACGCGCCAACCGGTCGGCACGGCGCGCAGCGCCCCCAATGCGGTGAGGGCGGTGAGCACGGGCACGACCATGAGGAAGCCCGTGAAGGCGGGCAGGACGCCGAACGCCGGCGCGAGGCCCGCGACTACGGTGTGGGGGCCGACCGGGTATCCCGGCTGAATGCGATCGATCAGCGAGAAGCCGCCGTGCCCCGTGGAGAGCGCCTCCGCCCACGCGAGGTGGAACCCGAGGTCGTCGAGGACATGCGCCCCGAGGAGACCGAGTCGGCCGTTGAGCAGGAAGGGCAGCGAGACCGCCGCCGTCACGAGGGCCGCGACGAGCAGGCCGGGGGCCAGCGCGCGGGGGTGACGACGCATCTCCGGCCACAACGTCACCGCTCCGGCGGCCGCCAGCACGACGAGGATGCCGAGGACGGTCCAGCCGTGGCCCGGAAGACGGACCGCCACCTCGCCGACGCATATCGCCGTCCCGAGGCCGACGGCCGGGGCGGTCCAGCTCCAGCCCTCGCCGCCCGCGAGCCGACACACGGACTGGCCGATGAGTATCGACAGCCCGCCGAACCCGGCGACGCAGGCATAGACCGACAGCACGGCGGCAGCCTAGTTGGAGGTCTGCAACCGGTAGAGGGCCACCAGGACCCGGTGGAAGCTGGGCTGTCCGGGAACGCGCTCGTAACCGCCCGTGACCCTGTGCTCGAGCCAGGTCAGCTTGCGGGGTGTCCCGCTGATCAGCCGGACGTGCCGTCGGGCGCCTGGCATTGCGCGCCGGACGCGCCGATCAGCGTGAGCTGGAACCGGACGCCCACGGTAACGCGGCCCGGTCTGAAGGCGTGCACGCGGGTCCATCCGCCTGGTGCGCGCAGCGTACAGCCGGCGTCGTGGGCGACGGACCAGTACGGGGTGAAGCGCAGGCGGATGGTGAAGTCGCCGGCGCGAGCGGCGTCGAGCGTGAAGCCCTGCGGGACGACGCGGACCAGCCGCCCGGGCCCCTCGAGCAGCGGCCGGGCGCCGGCCACGGCAAAGACGCGCCAGTCCCGGGAATGCCACACGGGCCGAAGGAACGGGGCGCCGCGGCGGATGATGCGAGCCTCGGCGAGGGCCGCATCGTCGAGCGGCACGTCGGGGAGGGCGACGTAGCTGACCGCGTTGTCGACCAGCCAGGCGCGGTACTGCGCGGCCGTCAGGCTCTGCGTGTAGAAGAGCCCGTTGTAGCGCACGTCGAGCTGGCGCTCCCAGCCCCGGGCCAGCTCGAGCCGCCGGGCGACCCACACCGTCTCCCAGTGATCGCGGGTGAGGGGAATCTCGATTCGCATCGGTCCGCCGCGATGCGTCGCGCGGTCGAGAAAGCTCACGAGCGGCCTGTAGTAGCCGCGCTGGAGCGAGGGGTCTCCGGCGGCCACGGCCACCGCGTCGGTGCCGGGCGCCCATTGCCACGCCAGCAGGGGGAGGGCCAGGACCGCAAGCGCGGCGCGACGGTCTCGCCAGAGGGCGCACGCCAGCAGCGGCAGCCCAAAGAGTTCGCCCAGTCGGGTCACGTTGCCCCCGAGCGGCGTGGGGATCGCAAAGGCCGCTGCCGCGGCGGCCGCGTAGAGCAGGACGCCCAGGCCGAGGATGCGCTCAGTGCGCGGAAGAAGGAGGAGTCCGGCGGCGGCCAGTGCGCCGACCACGAGCAGATCTGAAAAGTCGAACGGCTGACTGCCCACCTCGGGGAAGAGTCCGGCGAACAGGACGATCGGTGCCAGCGCGCCCGCCGCGACGCCCGCCGCTTCGCGCCGACGG
>JAWVFS010000019.1:0-3308 GCA_033855795.1 Solirubrobacteraceae bacterium
CGGTGACCATGTAGGGCGAGATGTAGCCCTTGTCGAACTGCATGCCCTCGGTGAACTCGAGGTCCATGCCGAACGTCTGGCCCTCCTCGACGTTGACCACGCCGTCCTTGCCGACCTTCTCGATCGCATCGGCGATCACGTCGCCGATCGACTCGTCGCCGGCCGAGATCGTCGCGACTCGCGAGATCTGGTCCTTGCCGGAGACCTCCTTGGACTGCTTCTCGATGCTGTCGACGACCTGGTCGACGGCAGTCTCGATCCCGCGCTTGAGCCCGAGCGGATTCGCGCCCGCGGCCACGTTCTTGAGGCCGTCGCGCACGATGGCCTGGGCCAGCACGGTCGCGGTTGTGGTGCCATCGCCGGCCACGTCGTTGGTCGCCGTGGCGACCTCGCGGACGAGCTGGGCGCCCTGGTTCTCGAAGACGTCCTCGACCTCGATCTCGCGGGCGATGGTCACGCCGTCGTTGGTGATCGTGGGGGCGCCGAACTTCTTGTCGAGGACGACGTAGCGGCCCCTCGGGCCGAGCGTGACCTTGACCGCGTTGGCCACGGCGTCCACGCCGGCCTCGAGCGCCTTACGCGCCTCGGCGTCGTACTTCAGTTCCTTGTGAGCCATTTCGTTTCGGTTCTCCTTCGGCGGTTTGAGCTAGGACTCGACCTTGGCGAGCACGTCGGACTCGCGAAGGACCAGCAGGTCCTCGCCGTCCACCTTGATCTCGGTGCCGCCGTACTTGCTGTAGAGGACTTCGTCGCCCTCGGAGACGTCGAGCGGTGTGCGCTTGCCGGTCTCCTCGTTGACTCGGCCATCGCCGACGGCGAGGACCTTCCCCTTCTGGGGCTTCTCCTTGGCGGTGTCGGGGAGGACGATCCCACTCGCGGTGGTCTCCTCCTCCTCGAGCGCCTGGACGATCACGCGATCGCCTAGAGGCTTGAGCTTCATGTGGTGCAACCTCCGGTTGAATGAGGGGCGATTTGGCACTCTCATAGCGCGAGTGCCAAGCTGTGCCCACTCTACCCCGGGTAGGCGGGATGTCAAGGGTAGCCTGGCACTCTCACGTGAAGAGTGCCAAAGGCGATCCGAGTGCTAGCGACTAGCGACCAGCGACCAGCGACTAGTTCTGCACTCCGCCGATGCCGCGCAGCCGGTCTGAGAGCTCCGACGGCGAGTCGACGATCTGCGAGAAGCGCACGACGGTGACGGTGTCGTCGAGCTCGACCTTGCGTCCGTAGATCTGCTCGAGGAAGTGGATCATCTCTTCGGTGCGGCGAAACTCGGGGTTGTCGTGCTCGATGTCGCGCGGTGAGAGCTCCTTGACGCGCTTGACCTCGACCTGGTCGACCACGGCCTCGAAGATCTTCTCGCGCGGCGAGTGCTGGTAGCCGATCGTGACGAGCACGACCTGGTTCTTGCGGTATTTGTGCGACTTGTCGCCGAGCCGAATTGTGGCCGTTTTGCGGCCCTTCTTCAGCTGGTCTGCGAACACCGCCGAGTAGAAATTCAGTACCTGCACGTGCGGGCAGACTATCGGTCCGCCTGCACCCTGGATAGGGCGCGCGCGGCCATCTCGCGCTCGCCCTCGTAGGTGAGCTTCTCGGCCGCTTCGGCGAGCGCCATCCAGCGCGCCTCCTCGATCTCCTCGTCGTGGTCGTCGGTGGTGCCGGAGACGTAGCGGAACCGGAAGAAGCGCACCTGCTTGTGGATGCTCCGGCCCTTGCGCTGGTACCAGTAGCCAGCCTCGCCGAGTGGCTCCACGAGCTCGGCCACCACCCCGGTCTCCTCGCGCACCTCGCGCGTGGCGGCCTCCTCCGCCGACTCGTCGCCGTCGGGATGGCCCTTGGGGAGCCCGAGGACGCGCTTGCCCTGCTGCGAGCGCTTGACGGGCACGATCACGACGCATTCCTCCCCGCGCACGACGACCCCGCCGGCCGAGAACTCCCGCTCAGTAGACATAGCGCTCGAGCGCGGCGGGATCGTGGACCGTGAGCTTGCCCCGGCCCTGCGACACCGCCCCGGCACGCTCGAGCACGGCGAGGAAGCGGCTGGCGGACTCCCGTGAGGAGCCCGCGAGCTGCGCAATGTCGGCCTGTGTGATCGTGAGCAGTACGTCGCGCTCGCCGGCGCCCTCCGCGCGCGCCTGGTCCACGAGCTGGGCGAGCACGGTCGCGACCCGGCTCTGGACCGTCTGGAACGACTGCGACGCCAGTCGTTCGTTCGCCGCCCGCAGGCGACGGCCGAGCGAGATCACGAGCTTGGCCGAGAGCTCGGAATGCTCCTGCATGAGCCGGCGCATGTCGGCGCCGAGGACGGCGACGGCCGCGACCCGGTCGGTCGCCTCGACGGTCGCCGAGCGGCGCTCGGCGTCGAACATCGCCAGCTCGCCGAAGATGTCACCCGGACCGAACGAGGCCAGGGTGATCGTGCGTCCGTCTGGGTGCGCGCGAACTGCACGGGCGTGGCCCGAGCGCACGACGTAGCAGGTGTCGCTCTCGTCGCCCTCGCGGAACACCACTTCGCCGGGTGCGAAGTTGCGCGGCACCGCGACCCTCGCGACCTGCTCGAGGTCCTCGCGGGCGAGCGTCTCGAACACCGGGACCCGGGCGAGGAGCTCGGCCGTATCGTCGGTGCTCGCCCCCATGGGCGAGAGCGTATCCGGCGCGCGGAGCCCGCGCCGTCTGTCCCGAAAACGGTTGCTTGAGCGGTCCTGGCGAATTGCCGATGATGGAAGCGGTGTCCACTCGCCGTCTGTTCGTCTGCGCGATTGCCGTGCTCGTCGCCGCCGCCACCGGAGGTGTCGTCGGCGCCGTCGCCGACCCCGGATCGGGCCAGGCTTCCGCGGCCCTCAACGACTGCGGCGGCGCCTCGGCGGGCGGCATCGGAGTCGGGGCCTATGTCCCCGCGCGCGGGCGCGGCAGCTCGTCGGTGGACATCGCGGTCGAGTGGTACTCCAGCGCCGACGGCGGCTGGCATCCGGCGGCGGTCGGCGACTCCGGGTGGTATGCCGCGGGCGGTCCTGGCGACGACGTCCAGACCGGCTACACATTCCCCTACCAGGGGCCGAGCGCGGGACACCGCCTCGTCATGCGCGGCATCGTCTCGATCCGCTGGAGCAACGGCGACTCGTCAACCCTGACGACCGGGAATTGCGAGATCGGCGGCGGCCGCCCAACGACGCCGGCCGCGCCGAGGATCATCGCGGTCTCAGGCGGCGAGGGCGGAAAACAGGCGGGGGTCGTTCGAAATAACTCCGGTCACGCCAAGCCCCGCCAGCGTACGAATACGCGCCGCGTCGTCGACCGTCCACGCGTAA
>JAWVFS010000020.1:0-6342 GCA_033855795.1 Solirubrobacteraceae bacterium
CGTAGCCCTTGGCTCCGAGCACGAGCGCCAGGACGCCGAACACCTGGTCCTGGCGGACCTCGCTGTTGCGTCCGGGGCCTCGGATCGCGCCGAGGCTGCGCCCGCCGGTCCCGACGACGAACTCCCGCGGGCCACCGAACGGGTCCAGCCGCCCGTCGGCGCCCTGCCCGGCGAAGCGCTCGTAGTTGTGGTTGTGGCCGCTGAGGACGACGTCGACGCGGGCCGCGGCGAGGTCACGCCAGATGTCGCGCATGCGTGGATCGCCCCCCTGCGAGCTGAACAGCGAGTGGTGCCAGTAGGCCATCGTGCAACCCTGCCGGCCCGCGAGCTCTCGACGCACCCACTGCTCCTGCTCGGACCCGGCGGCGCACGGGACGTAGGTGCAATTGGAGTTCAGCGCGAGGATGTGCCAGCGGCCGAGGTCGTAGGCGTAGTACCCGCGCGCCGGGTCGCCCGCGGCCGTGCCGAAGTAGGCGTAGTAGCCGTCGGCGCCGACGCGGTTGTACTCGTGGTTGCCGGGCACGGGGAAGGTCTTCGCCCGGAACTGGCCCCAGGTTGCGTCGAACACCCGCTGGTAGTAGGGGAGGAAGCCGGTCTCGTACTGGTTGTCCCCGAGCACGGCGACTGCGCTCGGGTCGATCGCGCCGACGATCGCCGCCGTCTCGCCCTGGTGGCACGTCGTGGGCGTCTCCGGGGTGTTGGGTGCACAAGCGATGTCGCCGGCGGCTGCCAGCACCGGGTCGGCCGCCGCGGCGGCGGCCGGGAAGGCGAGCGCGCAGGCGGCCACGACCACCGCCGCCAGCGTCGCCGCCGCCCTCAGCACGGCTTGGATTGCAGTGAGTTCGCGCTGTTCCGGAAGGTCTGCGAGAGCGCGGCGAACCCCGATGTGGGCGCCTGGCCCTGCACGGCGTAGCCGTCCTGGCAGTCGAGGTTGACGAACTGGTCGAGGTACCGGACGCCCGAGATGTCGTACGTCAGCTCGTAGCCCGGGTGTCCGGCGATGGTGGCGGGCCCCAGGCTCACGCGGCGGTACCCCGGCTTGGTGCGCTGAAGGTTGGAGTCCACGTTCCGCGCGCGGCCCTCGGGCGTGCTCTTCACCTGGGGGATCGGATCGACCAGCACGGCGGTTCGCGAGTCGGCGGGATCGGTCCATGTTGTCCGCTGCAACCCGCCGGACGTCGAGTTGTCGCGGCGCTGCCAGTCCTTCGGGACCTCGATCGTGAAGATCGACCCCGTCTCGCGGACCGGGACGATCGTCGACGTCGTGCTCGCCCGCGTGGAGGTCGTCGTTCCGGTCGTCGCGGCCCGGTCCTTGGACGAGCCGCCGCCGCTCAGCGCGATTACGGCCACGACGACGGCGACCACGATGACACCGATGAGGCCGGGGAGCAGGTAGCCGCGCCGGCGCGCCGGTCGGCGCGCCGGTCGGCCCGGCGGCGGGCCCGGCGGCGGGCCGCCCGCGGCCGGGGGCTCGGCGACGCGAGTGGGCGGCAGCTCCGTCGGTTCGGGCGCCGCGACCGCGGTCGTCGCCGGCGGCGAGACGACGGTCTCGGCGGCCGGCCGGGCCTCCTCCGCCGCCACGGTGTCTGGGACCCCCTCCTTCACCGCCGCCTCGAGCGCGCGGGCAAGCGCGGCGGCGCTGGCGTAGCGGTCGTCCGGGTCCTTGGCGCATGCCCGCTGAACGACGGCGTCCAGGGCCGGCGGGACATCGGGCCGGACCTCCAGCAGGCTTGGGAACGGCTCGTTGACGTGGGCGTGCATGCGCGCGACGTCCTGCTCGCGCGGAAATGGCACGCGGCCCGCCAGGGTCTGGAAGAGCATGCAGCCGAACGAGTAGATGTCCGACCGAGCATTGCCTCGGGCACCGGTCATCTGCTCCGGCGCCATGTAGTCGAGGGTGCCCACGAACACTCCCGTGCGGGTGACGGTCATCTCCCCGGCGGCCGCGCCCTCGCCGCGCGCGATGCCGAAGTCGGTCAGGTAGACGTGCTCGTGCTCGGCGTCGCCCGGCGCTGCGATCAGCACGTTGGCGGGCTTGACGTCGCGGTGCACCAGGCCGCGCTGATGCGCGGCGTGCAGCGCGAATGCGACCGGCGTGAGCAGCGCGGCGGCGCGCGGCGGGCCGAGCGGACCGTCACGGTCCAGCAGCGCCCGCAGGTCGATGCCCTCGACGTAGCGGGTCGTCAGGAAGAGCACGCCGTCGCGCTCTCCGGCCTCGTACACCGGCAGGACGTTGACGTGCTCGATCGACGCGGCCAGGCGGGCCTCGCGCTGGAAGCGGGCGCGAAAGGCCCGGTCGAGGGCAAGGTCCGGCGCGATCACCTTCAACGCGACGAGGCGGTCGAGCGCCAGCTGCGTGGCCCGGTACACGACGCCCATCCCGCCGCGCCCGGCCACTCCCTCGATCCGGCACCCGGCGAACTCGGCCCCGACGGACAGGTCGGCCATTAGCGGTTCATACCATGCCGAAGTGCCGCGATCGACGGGGAGTGAGGCGGCCGGAGCTGACGCTCGCGGCTAGCCGGGCGGCGGCGGTTGCTGCTCCGGCGGCGGGGGCGGCGGGGCAGCGGGCGGCGGCGGCGGTGCGCTGCCGGGCGCTCCCGGCGCCACCGGTGCTCCCGGCGCGGCCGCGACCGGCTGCTGGCCCTTCAGCCCGAGGAGCTCGAAGTACATGACCGCGGCCGCCAGCGCGGTCAGCGGCGCGACGATCACGCTGCCGATGAGGTTGAAGATCGCGTACGTGACGATGCTGTCCGAGATCCCGCCGCCGATCGCGCGGAAGATCTGCTGGACGATGAATTGGATGACGACCAGTACGACGATGACCCCGAGCACCTGCCAGAAGCTGCCCCTGGTCAGCTCGTAGGAGCGGCCGAAGGCGTCGAAGCCCTTGCGCTCGATCACGATCACCGGCGCCACCACGGCCCAGATCGTGACGAGGATCACGCCCGGGACGATCAGCAGCAGGAAGCCGATTCCCTCGGCGATGCCGCCCACCACGCCGACGACGATCAACATGCCCAGCACAGGGAGGACCGAGCGGAACAGTTCGCCGATCGAGAAGTCGCGCTGGCCGTCCTGGAGGTCCTCGACGCTGCGCACGACGACGCCCTGGTAGACGAACGCGGTCACGAAGCCCAGCGCGGCGAGGAGCAGAACGAGCACCAGGCTGGCGGTACCGGTGTAGACCGCGCCCGTGATCAGGGCCAGCGGCACGTAGAGGATCAGCGCCGCGGGCAGATAGACCGAGGCCTGGCTGGTGTACAGCTCGAAGATGCGGGAGAAGACCTTGCCTACGTCAAGTTTTTGGCTCATAACACGAACCTACCCGGTTGCACCGACGGAAGCGAGCATTGCGCTATACAGCGGCCATGTCCTCGTCCCCCGACAGCCCCCGGCGGGTCGCCCTTGCGGTGGTGGTGACGCTGGCGCTCACGGCCGTCGCGGTGCCGGTGGTCGCGGCCGTGGCCTCGTGGGCGTTCCCGGCTCCCGACCACCGCTACCAGGCGCAGGTCGTGTGCGGAAAGGACGGCACGCCGTCGCGCTTCTGTCACCTTCAGGACCTCCCGCGGGCCGAGTTCGTGGACCACTACGACGCCAAGCGGCCCTACCGGCGCTGCGTGACCAAGCCGACCGGTGCCGTGTACTGCGACGACCTGAAAACGGCGGTACTGGCCGACACGCCGATCGCCGATCCGCTCGACATCGACCAGGTCGGACGGTGGCGCGTGACGTGGTCGGTGCAGGGCCGGCGCGTGGGCGACTGGGCGTTCAACGTCGCCTGGTGAGCGCCGGACGCCCAGCCTAGCCGGGCGGGTCCGCCGGCGGCTCGGGCGGCGCGCGGTCGGGGTCGACCTCGGGTCCGCGCGGGTCGATGCCCGGGACGTCGGGGCCGACGGGGTCCGGCTCGGTCGGCGGCTCGGGATCGGGCACGTCGGGGCCGTCCGGCGACGGCGTGGGGTCCTCGATGGGCGGATCGGTCGGTGCCGGCGGCCCGCCGGGCGGCTCGGGCATCGGGGCGCCCGGGGACGGGGGGCCGGGGATCTCAGCGGTCGGACCGAGCATCGCGGGTCGGCTACCCACGACGTTCAGGCGCCAAACGGCGTCTCGTCGATGCGGCGGCACAGTTCCTCGATCGACTCGAACACCGCGACCGCGCCGGCTCCCTCGAGCTCGTCGATCGAGAAGCCGCCGGTGCGAACGGCGATCGTCGAAACGCCGGCCTTCGCGGCCGCCTTCACATCCCAGGGCGTGTCGCCGACCATCACCGCGCTGTCCGCGTCCGCGCCGGCGCGCTGGAGCGCCGCGTTGACGAGGTCGGGCTCGGGCTTGGTGGCCTCGACGTCGGCCGAGGTGGTCCAGGCGTCGGCGAGCTCGCGGGCGTCGAGCAGGTCGATGTAGTGCTCGATCTCGTCCTCCTTGGCCGAGGAGGCGAGCACCACGGTGTGCCCGAGCTTCTTGAGGTCGGCGATCAGCTCGCGTGCACCCGCGAAGGGTTCGACCTCGTCGATCAGCTCGAGGTAGAGCTCCTTCTCCGCTGCGCGGATGTCGTCGCCGCGCCCGTGCTCGGTGTCGGCGTCGGTCAGGGCCTCGACGAGCTGGTCGCCGCCCATTCCGATGTGGCGGTGGATGCGCCACACCGGCAGCACGATCTTGTGGCGGCGGAAGGCGCGGTACCAGGCGATGGCGTGCTGGTAGTTCGTGTCGACGAGCGTGCCGTCGACGTCGAGGATGGCCGCGGTGGGCACGACGACCGTTCTCCCCGTGCGCGCGCGTGGGAAACCCCGTCACTCGCCGGGTGGCGGGTCCGGCGGAGGCGGGGCGGGCGAGGGCGGCGCGAAGCCGCCGTAGATCTGGTCGGAGGGCGGAGGGGGTGGAGGGGGCGGAACCGCGGCGGGGCGGGCGGCCGGCGGCGCCGGCGGGGGCGCCGTGGCCCCCCAGGGCTGCGCGGCCGGCGCTGAGGATGCGGGCCATGCGCCCGGCGCCGCGGCGCCCGGCGCCGTGCCGATCGCCGTCGACGGCCGGAGCACGACCACATGGGTGGAGGCGATCTTGTCGTGCAGCGCCTGGTTCTCGCGGTCCCACAGCGGCCACAGGTAGTCGACGACGAGGTAGATGTAGAGCGTGATGAGCGCCAGCACGTACTTGCCCACACCCTCGCGGAGCAGCGCTCGACCGAACGTCATCGGCTTGCCGTCGTCGCGCGCGATGCGGATGCCCGTCGCCTGCTTCCCCAGGGTCTGACCGTTGTGCGCGCCCTTGCGAGATTCGAGGATCGTCAGGTAGCAGAGCGTCACGAGCAGCCCGAGGGCGATGCTCAGCGCCTGGAAGAGGTCGCGGTCGTCGCTCACCTTCCCGCCGCTGGCGGCCACCACGATGCCGATCACCAGGCCGAGCGAGAACTGGAGCCCCAACACGACCAGCAGGTCGAGGAAGAACGCACCGACCCGCGCGCCGTAGCCGGAGAGCTGCTGGGGCTCGCCACCCGAGGGGGTGAAATAGGGCTCGCGCGAACCCGCGGCCGGCACGGGCGGTGGGAGTGGCGGCGGCGGCGCCCAGGACCCGGTGGGGGGAGGCGGCTGGTTCATGCGCGGCAGGTTAGCTGGCACCACAGCCCGCACTTCGGCGAAGATGGCGGCGGCAGACGCCGTCATGCGCCTCCTGCTCAACATCATCTGGTTCGTACTGGCCGGGCTCTGGCTGGCGATTGGCTACGCCCTGGCCGCGCTGGTCTGCTTCATCCTCATCATCACGATCCCGTTCGGCGTCGCGGCGCTGCGCATCGGCGTGTTCGCCCTGTGGCCGTTTGGGCGCACGGTCGTCCGCCGTGGCGACGCGGGCGCCGGCTCGGCGATCGGCAACGTCATCTGGTTCATCCTCTGCGGCTGGTGGCTCGCGCTCGCCCACCTGATCACGGGCGTGGCGCTCTGCTTGACGATCATCGGAATCCCGCTCGGCCTGGCGAACTTCAAGCTGATCCCGGTGTCGCTGACGCCGTTCGGGCGCGACATCGTGCCGGTCGAGGAGGCCGAGGCGGCGGGGTACGACTCGCCCGTGACGATCGGCTGAAGGATGGGGAAACCTCTCGGAGGGATGGGTGTCACCGTCGCGGTTCTCGCTGCCGGGCTCGCGGGGTGCGGCGGTGCGACCAAGACCGTCACGGTCACCACCACGCCGACCGCGGCTCCACCCGCCCCGGGCACCGCGGCGGCCGCCGCCGCCGCCGGCGGCGGGGAGGACGGCATCCGCGTGCGTGGCGAGCGCACCTCGAATCGCTACCGGCCGGCGACCGGCTGCGGCCTCGAGCGCGGGGCGGTCAAGACCCTCACTGACCCGGGCGCC
>JAWVFS010000021.1:0-8883 GCA_033855795.1 Solirubrobacteraceae bacterium
GACGATCCAGGTCACGCGGCGGGAGTTGCGGAACTCGGCCAGTCGGCTCATCCGGCCTCCCGCGTCTCCTCTCCCAGCAGGCCCTGTGGCCGGAAGACCATGATCAGGACGAGGTAGGCGAACACGATGGCGGGCGTCCACTGGCCGCCGATGCGGTTGTCCGAGATCTGCTGGATGCCGCCGATGATCAGGCCCCCGAGCACGGCGCCCTTGAGGTTGCCGATGCCGCCCATCACCGCGGCCGTGAAGGCGATCAGGCCGGCGCGGAAGCCCTGGTCGTAGCGGATGCCCGTCTCATACAGCGCGTACACGAGCCCGGCCGCCCCGGCGAGAAGGCCCCCGAGCAGGAACGTGACCGAGATCGTGGTGTCCACGTTGATGCCCATCAGCCGGGCCGCCTCCGGGTCCTGCGCGGTGGCCCGCATCGCCTTGCCGAGGCGGCTGCGGCTGACGAAGGTGGTGAGCGCGAGCACCAGCGGCGTGGTCACCCCGATGGCCAGCACGTCGGCATTCGTGACCGGGATGCCTAGGATGTTGATCAGCTCGTTTTGGGAATCCAGCAGGTCCGGCACGCCCTGCTGCGAACCGCCCAGCCACAGCAGCCCGACGTTCTGCAGGATGAACGAGAACCCGACCGCGGTGATCAGGGGAGCCAGCTTGGGCGCGTTGCGTAATGGCCGGTAGGCCACGCGTTCGATCATCACGTTCAGCGTGCCGCAGGCGACCATGGCCAGGAGCAGCGTGACGATCAGTCCGAGCACGAGCCCGAGGGTCCCCGTCGCCAGCGAGAGCCCGATCGTGCCGAAGAAGCCAAACGAGACGAACGACCCGAGCATGAACAGGTCGCCGTGGGCGAAGTTGATCAGCTCGATGATGCCGTAGACGAGGGTGTAGCCGAGGGCGATCAGCGCCCAGATGGCCCCGTTCGACAGGCCCTCGAAGAGATTCGTGCCGAGGCGCGCGAGGCTGTCGCCGTTCGCCAGGTCGCTGATGCCGTAGTACACCGGCATCGCCGCCAGCACCGCGATCAGGCCGTACTTGGAGGCGACGTCCCGCGCCAGCGTCCCAGGGGTCTGGCGGGGAGTGGGGATGGTGGCGGCTTCCAAACCTTGGCCCGATCAGTCCGGAGATCCGGGCGGGCTCCGCGGCCCTCGGGGCCGCGGCGCCCGCCCGCTCGATCTCAGTTGTCCGTGACTATGTTTGCGCCTTGATGACCTTGTCGAACACCAGCTTGCCGCTCACGATCTTGTAGAGACCGTAGTCGGTCAGCGTGGTGTCGCCGTTCGCGTCGATCGAGTACGTGCCGAGCACCGACTGGCGGTTCTTGGTCGCCAGGAGCTGCTTGTACACGCCCGCGCGCGACACGTTGCCGCCGTTGGCGGCGGCGTCGCGCTTGACCGAGTCCAGGAGCAGCAACATCGACTCGTAGCCGTAGATGGCGTACGGGTCGGGGTTGCCGGTGTGGTACGTCGACTTGTAGGTGGCGAAGAACTGCTTGCCCGCGGCGTTGAACGTCGAGGGGTCCAGTGTGGCGATCGTGCCCTTGAAGCGGGCCCCGATGTTGGCCGGAAGGCCGGTCTTCGGGTTGGCGAAGTTGTTCAACACAACTCCGTCACCGCCGTAGAGCTTGATCTGCGGGTGCGCAGTGCCGACATCCTTCACGGCCTGCACGCCGTTGGACTCGATCTCGCCCGTGAACACGAAGCAGTCGGACTTGATCGGCGCGGCCTGCGAGCGGTAGTTCGCGGCCTTGGGATCGATGCCGACGTTCCCCTCCACCTTGAGGCCCTGCTTGGTGGCACTCTGCTGGAGGTTGCGGGCCAGGCCCGTCGAGTACGTCGTCTTCGTGTTCCAGATCATGATCGACTTGCACCCGTCGTTCTTGGCCGCCGTCGCCAGCGCGGCGCCCTGGATGATGTCGGTCGGGACGACGCGCGCGTACGTGCGGTTGCCGCTCGGGTAGTACTTGTCCGGCTCACCCGGCTCGGAGCCCGGCTTGTTCGTGGTCAGCCCCACGTAGGTGTTCGACGGACTCACCTGTGCGATGCCCGCCTGGTTGAGGATCGGGAGCGAGATCTTCGTCGCGCCCGAGTTGTACTCGCCCAGGTAGGCGATGGTGGTCGGGTCGCTCACCGCCTTGCGGGCGTTCTGGCCGACCGTCGCGTCATCGGCCTTGCCGGCCGCGGCGGTGGAGTCGTCCAGCGAGGTGTAGGTGACCGAGTACTTCCCGACCTTGCCGTTGACACTCTGGATGGCGAGCTTGGCCCCGTTCACCATCGCCTGGGACTGGGGCCCGGAGGCTCCCTGGAGCGGGAAGCTGGAGTAGATCGTCAGCTTGGAGCCGCTGACGTTCTTACTCCCACCGCTTGAGCTGCTGCTGCCGCAGGACGCGGCGCCGAATGCGAGCGCGCAGACGCCGGCTACGGCGAAAACCGAACGTGGCTTCAAAACGAGAATCCCCCTTCTCAACGCATCATGGTAGATACGGCTCGGGATCCTATAGCGCATACGCGGGCTCCGCACTACGGTTTGTTTAGGGATGGGCCCGGGCGACGCTAGGCGCCGGGAGGCGTGAGCAGGCGGTCGAAGACCAGGCGGCCGCGCCTGACGCGATATGCGCCGAACGACCGCAACGTGGAGTCACCCTGCGGCCCGATCGTGTAGGGCCCGACGGCCGAGTCGGCGCGCCGTAGGCCGAATACGCGCCTGATCACGCGCCGGCGGTCGTTCGCGTGGCGACCGGCCCGGCGCAGCGCGCCGAGCACCACGCGCATGGCCTCGTAGCCGTAGACCGCGTAGGGGTCCGGTGAACGGTGGTAGGCGCTGCGAAACCGGTCGACGAAGGAGCGATAGGTCTGCGAGCGGTCGCGCGGCGGGATGGACGGATCCACGAGGTAGGTGGACGCCGCCGAAGGCCCGAGCCGCCCGTAGAAGTCGGGCAGCGCCAGCGCATTGGGGCCGAACAACTTCAGCCTGGGCGCAATCGTATGCAGGTCTTCCCACAGCGCTTGGGGGCGGTCGTGGGCGGTTCCGCCGAAGAACATCGCGTCGGGGGCCGTGCGCAGGACCCTCCGGGCGGCGCCGGCGTAGTCCGCGCCCTGGGGCGTGATGGTGTCGTTGGCGACAACCCCGATGCCGACCGCGGCCGCGTCGACGACGACCGCATCGGCAATCGCCACGCCGTAACCGCCGCCGTCGTTGGCGACGTACAGTCGCGTGACGCCCAGTTCCTTCATGTATGCGGCCAGCGCGGCGGCCTGGCGGTTGTCGGGCGGCGCGATACGGGCGAAGTTGCGTCGGGGGTCGGGGTAGTACTTCTCCGGCTCCCCGCGCGTCGCGCCCTCCCGGCGCGTGAGCCCCGCGAGCCCGTCGGCGGGGCTGACCTGGAGGATGCCCTTCTGGTCGAGCACCGGGATCGAGACGGCCGACGCCCCCGTGTCCAGCTCGCCGATGTAGGCGATCGTGCGCGGATCCTGCGTCGCCCGGCGTGCGTTGGCAATGACCTGGTTGGGGTCCCAGCGGCCGGCGTCGGTTGTCGAGGAGTCGAGCGGCACGAGGCGGACGCGGTAACGGCCGGAGCGCGCGCCCGCCTCGGCCAGCGCGAGTCGCTCGGCGTCGTAGGTGTCGCGGGCCCGAGTCGCCAGGTCGCCCTGGAACGGCAGGCTCGTGTAGACGTGCAGGACACGACCGGGCACGACGGGCGGCTTCGGTGCTCCGCCGCCACCGCAGCCGCCGACCACCAGCGCCGCGGCGAGCGCGCAGCCCAGCGCGGCGCGGCGCATGCTCAGTCGCTGTCGCCGGGCAGGAACCGCCGCAGGATGTGGACGGTGGCCGCGAGGACGACGATCGCGCCGGTCAGGAGAAAGGCGTCGAAGGACTTCGCACCGATCCCCCACAGGGTGACCCATGCGACGAGCCCGATGGTGGTGGCGACGACCAAGCCCATGTGGCGCGAAATGCTATCTCAGCGCTGCGGCGAACTCGCCCACGAGCCCGGCGACCGCGGCGGGCGGATCGTCGGCCTCGGCGGCCGCCCGCACCAGACGGCTGCCGACGATCACGCCGTCGGCCCCGGCTGCCGCCGCCGTGGCGGCCTGCTCGGGAGTCGAGATCCCGAATCCCACGGCCACCGGGACGCCGGCGTGGGCACGCGCCCGCGCCACCACGGCGGCGAGCCCGTCGAGGGCGTTGCGCTCGCCGGTGGTGCCGGTCACGGACACCGTGTAGAGGAACCCGCGCGCTCTGGCGCCGATCTCGGCGAGCCGCTCGTCGGTGGTGGTGGGCGCGACGAGGGGAACGAGAGCCACGCCCTCGGCGTCGCACGCCGCGAGCAGCGCCGGAGCCTCCTCCATGGGCAGGTCCGGCACGATCAGGCCGGAGATGCCGGAGGCTGCGAGATCGCGGGCGAAGGCCTCCGGACCGCGCGCCAGAACCACGTTGGCGTAGACCATCGCGACCACCGGCACGCTGGACGCGAGCGCGCCGCCGACTCGCAGCACGTCGTCCACGGTGGCGCCCGCGTCGAGGGCCGCGGTACCCGCGGCCTGGATGACGGGGCCGTCGGCCAACGGGTCGGAGAAGGGCACGCCGAGCTCGATGAGGTCCGCGCCCGCCGCCGCGTAGGCCTCGCCGATACCCCGCGAGGTCGTGAGGTCGGGGAAGCCGCCCATCAGATAGGGCATGAACGCGGCGCGCTTGCCGGAGTCGACGAAGGCGTCCGCGATGCGCTCGACGCCGCTGGGCGCGGCAACGTGAATCCTCATTCGGGCGGCGCGTCGAATCCCAGCACCTCGGCCAGGTCCTTGTCGCCTCTTCCCGACAGGCACACGAGGTCGAGCCCGTCGGCCGGCCCGGCGTTCGCGAGCACCCAGGCGAGCGCGTGGGAGGACTCGAGCGCCGGGATGATCCCCTCCAGCTGCGTCATGCGCCGGAACGCCGCCAGCGCGTCGGCGTCGGTGACGGCCACGTAGCGGGCACGGCCGGTGTCGCGCAGATGCGCGTGCTGGGGTCCGGAGCCCGGGTAGTCGAGCCCGGCCGACACCGAGTGGGCTTCGAGGATCTGGCCCTCGTCGTCCTGCAGGATCGCCGAGAGGGAGCCGTGCAGCACGCCCGGACGCCCGTCGGCGGCCAGCGGGGCTCCGTGGCGCCCGGTCTCCAGCCCCTCCCCGGCGGCCTCCACCCCCACGAGCTCGACGCCGGCGTCCTCGACGAACGGGACGAACATCCCGATCGAGTTGGAGCCTCCGCCCACGCACGCGATCACCCGCGACGGGAGCCGGTCCTCGCGCTCGAGCACCTGGGCGCGGGCCTCGTCGCCGATCACGCGCTGGAGGTCGCGCACGATCGCCGGGTACGGGGCCGGGCCGACCGACGACCCGATCACGTAGTGGGTGTCCTCCACATGGGCGACCCAGTCGCGGATCGCCTCCGACACCGCCTCCTTGAGCGTGCGGGCGCCGCTCTGCACCGGCGCGACCTCCGCGCCGAGCAGGCCCATCCGCTGGACGTTCGGCTCCTGGCGGCGCATGTCCTCGGTCCCCATGTACACGACGCAGTCGAGTCCGAGCAGCGCGCAGGCCGTCGCGGTCGCGACACCGTGCTGGCCGGCGCCGGTCTCGGCGATCACGCGCCGCTTGCCCATGCGCTGCGCCAGCAGCGCCTGGCCGAGCGCGTTGTTGAGCTTGTGCGCCCCGGTGTGCAGCAGGTCCTCCCGCTTGAGCAGGATGCGGCGCCCGGCGGCCTCGCTCAGCCGCCGCGTCTCGTACAGCGGCGTCGGACGCCCGGCGTAGTCGCGCAGGAGGGCGTCGAGCCCGGCGCGGAAGGCCGGGTCGGCCCACGCCTGCACCCACTCCCGCTCGAGCTCGGCGAGCGCGGGCATCAGTGTCTCGGGCACGTACTGACCGCCGTTGGGGCCGAAGCGGTGCTCGACGGCACCCACGCGACAGTCACCTCCGCGGGGCTTCCCGCCCCGCGTCGTCGGTAACCGAGCGCGAGCCTGGCGAGCGGGCCTCCGGCCGCCCGTGAACGGCCGGGCCGGGCCCGGCCTCCGCCGGGCTTCCCGCCGCGCGAGCGGCGGCGAAGAACGCCTCGAGCTTGGCCGGGTCCTTGCGGCCCGGGACGGCCTCGACGCCACTGGCGACGTCCACCGCGTAGGGCGCGGCCAGCGCGATCCCCTCCCCCACGTTGTCCGCAGTCAGCCCGCCGGACAGGATCACCGGCACGTTCGTCCGGCGACCGCGCAGTAGGTCCCAGTCGAAGGTCTCCCCGGTCCCACCGCGCAGCCCCCTGGCGTGCGCGTCGAGCAGGTGGAAGTCCGTGTGGAAGGCCTCGACCGCCTGCAGGTCGGCGTGGGTGCGCACCTGCACGGCCTTCGACACCCGGCAGCCGGTCCGGCGCGCAGCCTCGGCGCAGTACGCCGGGCCCTCGTCGCCGTGCAGTTGGAGCATCGTCAGGCCGACGCGGTCGGCCGTGGCGACGACCTCGTCGAGCGGCCGGTTGACGAACACCCCACACACGAGCGCACGGCGATGCAGTGCGGCGGCGATCTCCAGCGCATCGGCCTCGGCGCACGCGCGCGGCGACGGCTCGTGGAAGATCAGGCCGAGCGCCCACGCGCCCAGGTCGGCGGCGCGGTGGGCGTCGTCCGAGTTCGTCAACCCGCAGATCTTGACCTTCGGGGCCATCGCCCCATCGTAGGCGCTCGCCGGCGCGTCTACTGCTGCGGAACCGTCGCCGGCCGCTGCGTCAGTGTGATCGTCGTGGTCTTCGAGGTCTTGCTGCGCAGGTACTCGATGCGGACGGAGTCACCCGGCTTCTTGTCAGCGATGGCGGAGATCACGTCGTCCATCGACCCGACCGACTTGCCGTCGATCTTCGTGATCACGTCGCCGCCGAGCTGCACGCTGGAGCCGTCGAGCGTCGTCTGGGCGTCGCCACCCCGGATGCCGGCCTTGGCCGCGGGGCTGCCGGGCGAGACGCTCTGCACGAGCACTCCGCTCTGGGAGGCCAGGTTGAGGCGGTCGAGCGATTTGTCGATCGTCACGCCGGTGATGCCGAGGTAGGCCCGCTGCACACGGCCGTTCTGCTTGAGCTGCGGCAGCACCTTCTTGGCGGTGTTGATCGGGACGGCGAACCCGATGCCGACGTTGCCGCCGCCGGTCCCACTGCCGCCGTCGCTCGTCGCGATCTGCGAGTTGATGCCGATGACGCGCCCGGCCGCGTCGAGCAGGGGCCCGCCCGAGTTGCCGGGATTGATCGCGGCGTCGGTCTGGATCACGTTGGAGATCGTGAAGCCGTTGGGCGCGCTGATCTGGCGCTGGAGTGCGGACACGACGCCGGTCGTCAGCGTGCGGTCGAGTGCGAAGGGATTGCCGATGGCGATCGTCGGGTCGCCGACCTGGACGTTGCTGGAGTCGCCGAGCTGCAGCGGCTTGAGGTTGAGGCCACTCGCGTCGACCTTCAGCAGCGCGAGGTCGGTCGAGGAGTCCTTGCCGACGATCCGCGCGTTCTCGGTCTTCTTGTCCTCGAAGGACACGGTGACCTGCGAGGCGCCGTCGACGACGTGGGCGTTCGTGAGGATGTAGCCCTGCGTATCGACGACGAAGCCGGATCCGGTGGCCTCGCCCTGCTGGTCCTGCGGGATCCCGAACGGGGACTGCGTGCGCTGCACGATCTGCGACTTGACGTTGACCACGCCCGGCGCATCGCGCTTGTAGATGTCGCGGGCGGTCAGCGCCTTGCCGTCGGCCACCGCGCGCGGCGCGACGGAGGACTGCTGGACGACGGTCTTGGTGGTGTTGCCACCGACACCGAGCGCGAGGAACGCGGCGGCCACGACGACGCCGCCCACGAGGGCGGCCACAAACGGGGAGGCGACGGTCTTCTTCATGAGGCCTCGGCAGTGTGGTCGGCGCCCGTGAAGCCGAACTAAAGGTCGCTCGGCCGGGCCTAGGGGGTCGTCGCGCCCGGCTCGGCGCCCTCGCCCAGGCCCGTGAGCTCGCGGCAGGCGGCCTCGATGTCCGGGGCGCGCATCAGCGATTCGCCGACGAGCACGGCGTCGACGCCGACCCGATCGAGCTCCTCGAGCTGCGAGCGGGTCGAGTAGCCCGACTCGGACACGACCGCCTTGCCGGCCGGCACGTCCGCCAGCAGCTCGAAGGTCCGCTCGATGTCCACGGAGAAGTCGGTCAGGTCGCGGTTGTTGATGCCGATCACCTCGGCGTCGACCTCCAGCGCGGCCTCCAGCTCGCGCTCGTCGTGCACCTCGACCAGCACGTCCAGGTCGAGCGCCAGCGACTCCTCGTGCAGGCGCCGCAGGTCGCGCGAGTCCAGCGCGGCGACGATCAGCAGCAGCGCGTCGGCGCCGGCCGCGGCCGACTCGTACACCTGGTAGCTGTCGACGATGAAGTCCTTGCGCAGGAGCGGGAGTCGGGAGGCCGCGCGCGCCTCCCGCAGATCGTCGAGTGAGCCGCTGAAGTTCGCCCCCTCGGTGAGGATCGACAGCGCAGCGGCCCCCCCGCGCTCGTAGGCCTGGACGATCTCCGTCACGCTCGAGCCGGCGCGGATGTCCCCCGCGCTCGGCGAGCGCCGCTTGTGCTCGGCGATCACGCCGATGCCCGGCAGGGCGGCCACGGCTTCGGAGAAGGGACGGTCGTCGCGAGGCGCGGCCAGCTCGCGCTCGAGCTCGACCTGCGGCACCTCGTGTCGTCGGCGGGCGACGTGCTGCCGCGTCGACTCGACGATGCGGTCGAGCACATTCATGCGGGCGCCAGCTCGCCGGTCCGGGCGACGAACCGCTCGAGCGCGGCGGCCGCCGCACCGTCGTCGACGGCGGCCTCGGCGGAACGGACCCCCGCCTCGAGCGAATCGGCGCGTCCGCACGCG
>JAWVFS010000022.1:0-3276 GCA_033855795.1 Solirubrobacteraceae bacterium
CCGGCGTGTTCTCGGCCTGGTGCGACCTGCGCGAGCTCGTGCCCTACGCCTTCGGCTACATGATGGCCGCCAAGGTCGGCACCGGCATCGTGGCCGAGCTCGGCTCCATGAGCATCTCCGACGAGATCGACGCCCTCGAGGTCATGGGGATCGACTCGATGACCTTCCTGTGCGCAACCCGGCTGCTCGCCTCCTGGCTGGTACTGCCCTTCATGTACGTCGCGTCCATCGGCGCCGCCTTCTTCGCCTCCTACCTCGTGGTGGTGCAGCAGATCGGCGACGTGTCCTCCGGGGGGTTCTTCCTCATCTTCTGGATGTTCCAGAACCCGCCCGACCTCCTCTACAGCGTGATCAAGGGCATGGCGATGGCGACCCTCATCATCTTGGTCGGCTGCTACTACGGCTACACGGCCGGCGGGGGACCGGTCGGGGTGGGGACGGCGACCGCCAAGTCCATGGTCCTGAACATCGTGCTCGTGCATCTCATAGGGATGATCGGCACGCAGCTCTTCTGGGGCGCCAACCCACGAGCCCCGATCGGCGGCTGATGCACTCGTCTCCACAGCCGCGACGTCCTCCCAGCTCGCCCTGGGGGCGGTTCCCCCTCTCCGAACTCTGCATCCTCCTCGGCCTGATCGCGCTCATCGCCGGCACCATCGCGTGGAACCGTCAGGGCGCCATGCTGTCCGTTTGCGGGCTCGTCCTCGCATGCCTGGGCGGCGGCGAGATCGCTCTGCGCGAACACCTGGCCGGCCGCCGCTCCCACACCGGACTGCTGGCAGGAGCCGCCGCCCTCGCCGTCCTCGCCGCCCTGGCGCTCCTTCGAGCTCCCGCGGTCGCCGCGCTCGGCGCGGCGATGGTGGCCTACGCCGCCGTCGCACTATGGCTGCGACGGGCTTTCCGACGAGAGGCCTGATCCTCAAAGCCCGCGCCGAAAGCGCCCCGCGGGCACGACCTCGGCTCCGTGCTCGCGCACCCGGCGCGCCAGCCCGGCGTCGGAGGTGACGACGGTCAACGCCGCCGGGTCGGCCGCCGCGGCCACGCGCCGGACGATCTCGTCGTCGGCGGCGTCGCGGCCGCGTCGCGCGGCGAACGCGACCTCGAGCGGCGCCTGGACCGGGGCCTCGACGTCGAACGGCGCGCCGTCGAACACCACGGTCACCGGGACGCCCTCGCGCGCGGCGAACTCCGCCAGCTCGCCGGCCAGTGTCCGGGCCGCCCCACGGCGGTCGCGCCACCAGCCGTCGGGGCGCGAGCCCATCACGTTGTTGCCGTCGATCAGCCAGGCGGTGCGGCCGCTGCTCACGTCCGCCGGTCGGTCGCGCGGCGCAGCTCGTCGAGGAGCAGCTTGGAGTGGATCGCGCCGATCAGCTCGCGCAGCGGCTCGGTGCCCGCGGCGATGATCTCCTCGGCGCGGTCGACGTCCACCTCGCCGACGAGGCGCTCGAGCAACACGCCGACCTCCTCCTCGACCAGGGGCTGGAGCGCCTCCCGGTAGCGCACGGCGTCGTAGACCGTGAAGCCGATGCGCTCGTCGTAGCCGCCGGCGCGGAAGCGCGAGATCGCCTCGATGATCTTCACCTCGTCGGCGTCATAGCCGCGGGAGTTCGGGGACAGGATCTTCAGATCCTCGAGGCGCTCCAGCACGTTGGCGGGCACCTCATAGCGGCGGCGGACCTCCGCCCGCGACACGCGCCCGCGCTCCTGCGCGGCGGCCGCGCGCTCGATGATGCGGTCCTCCAGCTCGATCAGCGCGTGCGCCCGCTCGGGGTCCTCGTCGATCACGCCCTTGATCAACCGCAGGGGCATGAAGCGGTCCTCCTGTAGGCGCTTGATCAGGCGGATGCGCTCGACGAACTCCGGCGGGTAGTAGGCCATGTTGCGCGAGGTGCGCACCGGCTCGGGCAGCAGGCCCTCGCGCAGGTAGTGCTTGATCGTGCCGGCGCTGACCCCCGACTGCTCGGCCAGCTCGGCCATCTTCAGGAGGCCTTCGGCTGGGGTCACGCTGCGCTCATCCCATGAACGAGCCCTGCAGGCCCGCGGCCGGACCCGCCACCGCCCCGGCCTGCTCGAGGACGGAGATCTCCTCGTCGGAGTAGCCGGCCTCGCGGAGGACCTCGTGCGTGTGCTCACCCAGAGCCGGGCCGGGCTCACGGACGCTGGCCGGGGTGCGCGAGAGCTTGATGGGCGGGCCGAGCTGGCGGACCGGGCCGGCGCCCGGTTGGTTGAGCTCCACGACCATCTCCCGCGCACGCACGAGGTCGGACTCGAGCGCCTCGTCGAGGTCGAGGACCGGCTCCAGGCAGCAGTCGTGCTCGGAGGCGAAGGTCCGCCACTGCTCGCGCGTGCGTTCCATGAAGATCGCCTGGACCTCCTCGTGCGTGGCCGAGCCCGGACGCTCGAACTGCTTCTCCACCAGGTCCTCGCGGCCGACGCCGCGGCACCATGCGGCCCAGAACTTCGGCTCCAGGGCGCCCAGCGTGACCCATCCGTCGGCGCACTGGTAGGGCCGGTAGCACACGAGCGCGCCCGCGAGCTCGGCGTCGCCGCGCTCCGGCGTGGCGCCGTCGGCGAAGTAACGCCCCGCGACCATCGCCAGCCAGGCGAGCGAGCCGTCGGCCATCGAGACGTCGACGAGCTGGCCCTCGCCGGAGCGGTCGCGCTCGCGCAGCGCGGCGAGGATCCCGACCGCGGCCATCAGCGCGCCGCCGCCGAGGTCGGCGATCTGGCCGGCCGCCTGCACCGGCGGACCGCCGCGGTCCCCGGTGAGCCCCAGCAACCCGATCAGCCCCAGGTAGTTCATGTCGTGCCCCGAGCGGTCGCGGTACGGGCCGTCCTGGCCGTAGCCGGTGATCGCGCAGTACACGAGGCCCGCGTTCTCCTCGCGCAGGCGCTCGTAGCCGACGCCGAGGCGGTCGAGCACGCCGGGGCGGAAGGACTCCAGCAGCACGTCGTACTCGCGCGCCAGGCGCAGGAGGACGTCGCTCCCGCCCTCGTCCTTGAGGTTGATGCGGATCGAACGCTTGTTGCGGTTCAGCGCAAGGAACATCGCCGACTTGGCGCTGTCCTCGGCGCCCTCGTAGTACGGCGGCGCCCAGCGCACGTAGTCCCCCATGCCCGTGTCCTCGACCTTGAGCACGTCGGCGCCTAGGTCGGCCAGGAGCAGCGAGCAGAACCCGCCGGGGAGCAGCCTCGACAGGTCGAGGATCCGAACACCCTCGAGCGGCAGGCTCACACGCCCACTCCGGCCACCGCCCGCTTGGGCACGCCGAGCAT
>JAWVFS010000023.1:0-4581 GCA_033855795.1 Solirubrobacteraceae bacterium
CGAGCTGGCGTAGGATCGTGTTCTGGTCGAAGTACACGCGCTCGCAGACCAGGCGGTCGTCTTCGAACAGGAAGACGGCGAGCATGCGGCAACGGAACGATCGGCCCGTGGCCGGGAGCCCGCGGAAGTCGCCGCGGTGGGTGCCGGCGAGCTCGAACTCCATCAGCACGGCGTCGTCGGCGTGGTGGAGGGCGAGCACCTCGTTGCGCTGGTCGGGGAAGGCCTCCCGGGTCTCCCGGTAGTAGGCCGCGACGGCCTCCGGTCCGTCGATCACCTCGCCGTTGGGGATCAACTCGTAGCGCGGGTGGTCGAACGTCGCGAGCGTGACGTCGAACTCGTGCCGGTTCTCCGACTCCGCGTGCTCGCGCACGATCGTCTCGCGGCGCGTCCGCAGGCCTGCGTCCACAGCCATGCGGCAGACCCTACCGCCGCTATACTCGCCCCGTTGACTTTGCCGACGACCTTCCGGCCGCGCCAGGCTTGACGCGCCGCACGCCCTCCTAGTGCCGGTCCCGCGCAGGTTCGACCGGCGCCCGCCCGAGCGGGACCCGACGCGCATCAACGAGCGGATCCGCGTGCCGGAGGTTCGCCTGATCGGCGACGACGGCGCGCAGATCGGCGTCATCAAGACCGACGAGGCGCTCCGCATCGCGCGGGACCGCGACCTCGATCTCGTGGAGGTCGCGCCCGAGGCGCGGCCGCCGGTGTGCCGCGTGCTCGACTACTCGAAGTACAAGTACGAGCAGGAGCAGAAGCAGAAGCAGGCGCGCAAGCACCAGCAGCAGATCACCGTTCGCGAGATCAAGTTCCGGCCCAAGATCGCGCAGCACGACTACGAGACCAAGAGGGGCCACGTCGAGCGCTTCCTGCGCCACCAGGACAAGGTCAAGGTGACGATCATGTTCCGCGGCCGCGAGGTCACGCACCCCGAGCGCGGCGAGATGATCCTCACGCGACTGGCCGACGAGCTGGCGGAGCTGGCCGTGGTCGAGCAGCGCCCGATTCAGGACGGGCGGAACATGACCATGATGCTGGCGCCGGCGAAGGCCGCGGGCTCGGACGCGAAGCCGGCGAAGGCGGAGTCGGAAGCGAGCGAGTCGGACGGCGCCGACCAGGCCGAACAGCCGGACGACGCCAAGCCGGACGACGCCAAGCCGGAGGCCGCCAAGGCCGAGGCCAAGCCGGCGAAGGCAGCCGCGGCCGGCGCCAAGCCCAAGGGCTGACGCCGGCGCGGGTTGGGCGACGGAAACTCTAGGACGCGGTTGCGGCGTCCGGGGGAGTCGCGCGGGCGTGGTCCAGCATGCGCTCGATCTGGCCGAGCTCGTTGGACACGACCTGGAGGCTGACGTGGAGGTGCGTGTACTCCTCCGAGACGCAGTCGTGCGCGGAGTCGGCGAGGTGGAAGATCGCCTCGCGGACGGCGTGCACCTGGCGCTCGAAGTCCGCGAGCGTCGCCGCGCGCGCCTCGTCGACCGGCGCGGCTACGCGAGTCCCTTCCGGCGACTCCGGACGATGTGCTCGCCCGCTGCGAAGGCGCCGGGCGGCGGAGATGAAGGGCAGGGTCTGAGGCATCGGGTCCTTCCGTGCAAGACTGCCGCGGGCAGCATGGCCACGAACCCCGCGGATTGGGCCGGCGCGGCGGTATTGCGTGGGTTTGCGGACAAAACGTGCATCGCCGGGCGAGGTTCCGCGGCCGATCGTCTGCTTCAATAGGCGACCGCAATGCCCAAGATGAAGACCCACTCCGGCGCCAAGAAGCGCTTCCGCGTGACCGCGAAGGGCAAGCTGCGCGGTCGTCATTCCTTCTCGAGCCACAAGCTCGAGAAGAAGTCGCCCAAGCGCAAGCGTCACTTCGCCAACCCCGTGGAGATCGCCAAGGTGGACGGTCCGCGGGTCCGCAAGCTGCTCCAGGAGAAGTCGAAGTGACCCGGGTCAAACGCTCCGTGCACGCGCGCAAGAAGCGGCGCGCGACGCTCGCCCGGACCAAGGGCTACCGCGGCGAGGCCCACTCGTCCTATAAGCGCGCCAAGGAGGCGTTGCTCAAGGCGGACTCCTACGCGTACCGGGACCGGCGCGCACGCAAGCGCGACTTCCGGCGGCTGTGGATCACGCGCATCAACGCGGCGGCGCGGCGCGAGGGCCTGTCCTACTCGCAGTTCATGCACGGCCTCCGTGCCGCGGGGATCGATCTGGACCGCAAGGTGCTGGCCGACATCGCCGTGCGCGACGCCGAGACCTTCCGACGCTTTGCCGAACGCGCCCGCGAGGCGACGGCGACCTGACCTCAGGGAACCGACGCAAGAGCCTCGACGGGCGCCGCTCCTTCGGACCGGCGCCCTTTTTTGTTCCTGACCACTGACAACTGACCACTGACAACTTGATCACCAGCCCCCACAACGAGAAGCTCAAGGAAATTCGCCGGCTCACCCGGCGGCGCGGCCGTGAGCGCTCGGGCGCCTTCGTGGCGGAGGGCGAGGATCTGCTGGCCGCCGCCGATGCGGCCGGCTGGCCGGCGCGCGAGTGCTACGTCGCGGCGGGCAGCGGGCTCGAGGGCGTCGAGGTCGAGTCCGACGTGCTCGCGAAGGTCTCGGCCCTCGGCTCCGGGACGCGCGCGCTCGCCGTCTACGAAGAGCGGTGGGCGGCCCCGGTCGGCCCGCTGTGCGTGTACCTCCACCGGGTGGCTGACCCGGGGAACGTCGGCGCGGTCCTGCGCGCAGCCGTGGCCTTCGGTGCGGGTGCCGTCGTGCTGGGGCCCGGGTGCGCGGATCCCTTCGGGCCGCGCGCGGAGCGGGCATCGATGGGCGCGATCTTCTCGGTCCCGGTGGCACGGGCCGACGGGCCGGGCGACCTGCCCGGCGAGCGGGTCGCCCTCGTCCCGCGGGCCGGCCAGGCGCTGGCGGGGCCGGCCGAACACGAGGTCACGCTCGTCGTCGGGGCCGAGCGCGACGGCCTACCCGCCGAGGTCGTCGCGGCCTGCGACCGCACCGTCCACATCCCCATCGCCGCAGAGTCGCTGAACGCCGCCATGGCCGCGACGGTCGCTCTGTACGAGTTGACGCGAAATAGGATGGCCGCCTCATGATGGAGCGGATCGAGCAGCTGCGGGCGGAGGGCGAGGCGGCGGTCGCCGCCGCCGCGAGCGTCGCCGAGCTCGAGGACCTGCGGATCCGCCTGCTCGGCCGCAAGGCCGAGCTGCCTCAGCTGCTGCGCGGGGTGCGCGACCTGCCGCCGGACGAGCGCGGGCCGGTCGGCAAGGCGGCCAACGAGACGCGCGCCGCGCTCGAGGCCATGATCGAGGCCCGCGCCGGCGAGCTGGACGCGAGCGAGCTGGACGCGCGTCTGCGCGAGGACCGCGTCGACGTCACGCTGCCCGGCGACCCGCTCGACCCGATCGGGCGGCTGCATCTGGTCACCCGGACGCGCCGCGAGCTCGAGGACGTTTTCGCGGGCCTGGGCTTCGACGTCGCCGAGGGGCCCGAGGTCGAGACGGTCCACTACAACTTCGACGCCCTCAACCACGCGGCCAACCACCCGGCGCGCGAGTGGACCGACACGTTCTACGTGTCCGACGAGGTGCTGCTGCGGACGCACACCTCGCCCGTGCAGATCCGCGCGATGGAGCAGCAGCCACCGCCGCTCTACATCGTCATGCCGGGCCGCGTCTACCGGCCGGACTCCGACGCCACCCACACGCCGCAGTTCCACCAGCTCGAGGGCCTCGCGGTGGACGAGCACATCACGCTCGCCGACCTGCACGGCACGCTGCTCGCCTTCGCCCGCGCCGTGTTCGGCCCACAGCGCGAGGTGCGCATGCGGCCACACTTCTTTCCCTTCACCGAGCCGAGCGTGGAGGTGGACGTCTCCTGCTTCCGCTGCGGCGGGACGGGCCATCTGCCGGACGGGTCGCGCTGCCCGCTGTGCAAGGGCGAGCGCTGGATAGAGATCCTCGGCGCCGGGATGGTGGACCCGAACGTCTTCTCCCACGTGCGCGAACACGGCTATGACCCGGAGCGGATCCAGGGCTTTGCCTTCGGCATGGGGATCGAGCGGATCGCGATGCTCAAGCACGAGGTGCCGGACCTGCGCCTCTACTACGAGAACGACGTGCGCTTCCTGGAGCAGTTCGGATGAGGGTCCCCCGGGAATGGCTCCACGAGTACTGCGCGCCGCCGGTGACGACGGCGGAGCTGGCGAGCGCGCTCGACCTGTCGGGGACCAAGGTTGAGCGCGTGGAGCGCCACGGCGTCGACGAGCTCGAGGCCTTCGTCGTCGGGCGCGTGCTGACCGCCGGCCGGCACCCCGATGCCGACCGGCTGGTGGTCTGCACGGTCGACCTGGGTGACGGCGGCGACCCGGCGCAGATCGTCTGCGGCGCCCCGAACGTGGCAGCAGGCCAGGTCGTCGCGGTGGCGCGGCCGGGGGCGGTGATGCCCGACGGCACGAGGCTCGAGGCGGCGAAGCTGCGGGGCGTCGAATCGCAGGGGATGATCCTGGCCGAGGACGAGCTCGCGATCGGCACCGACCACGACGGGATCATCGTGCTGGCGCCGGAGCGCGACGGCATCCGTCCCGGAACCCCGC